>NZ_LGDB01000181.1:0-84595 GCF_001279655.1 Streptomyces sp. WM6372
GCGGGATGCGTGGGCGGGCGTACCCACGGCGTGGCCGGGAGGGTGGCGGGGCGGGGGCTCCCTATCGTGGGGAGGGTGAGCATCCCCAGTGGCCAGTCCGCGGGCCGCAGCAGGCCACAGCGCGCACGCCGGACCGACTCCGCCGGGGCCGTCTACGGCTCCCTCCTCGCCACCTCCGTGGTGGCCACCGCCGGCACGGCCGGCGAGTACCCACGGGTTCAGCTCGTGGTTCTCCTGATCGTCACGGGGCTGGTGTTCTGGGCCACGCACGTATACGCCCAGCTGGCCGGGGAGCGGCTGGTCGGCGAGCCCTGGAGCCGGCAGGAGATCCGCCGCGTCGCCCTGCACGAGTGGCCCATCGTCGAGGCCGCCGCCCTGCCCGCGGCCGCCGTCGCCCTCAGCGGCCTCCTCGGGCTGGACTACGTGGCGACGGCGTGGCTCGCCATGGGCGTGGCAGTGACCCAGCAGGTCGTCTGGGCGTGCCTCGGCGCCGCCCGCGCCGGTGCCACCCGCGGCCAGTTGGCCACCGAGGGGGTCGTCAACCTCGTCCTCGGACTGGTCCTGGTGGCCACCAAGGCCGCGTTGAAGCACTGATCAGTCCTGCTTATCGAACGTGCAGGAACAATCGTTGGCGCTGAACCGGCTCCGCGCCGCACGATGATCGGCATGACCACCGCCACCGCGCGCATCGCCCTCGTCGGCGACCGCTCCCCCCACGTGAAGTCCCACACCCGGATCCCGCTCCTCCTCGACGCCCTCGCCTCCCGCGACGGGCTCGTCCTCGACGCGTACTGGATCCCCACCGGTGACGCCGGGGCCGAGGCCGCCTCCGGGGCCCTGGCCCGGTTCGACGCGGTCTGGGTGCTGCCGGGCAGCCCGTACGCCAGCGAGGCGGGGGCGCTCGCGGCGATCCGGGTGGCACGGGAGGAGGGCATTCCGTTCCTCGGGACCTGCGGCGGCTTCCAGCACGCGCTGCTGGAGTACGCCCGCTCGGTCTGCGGGCTGGCCGGCGTCGCGCACGCCGAGAACGACCCCGGGGCGAAGGAGCCGCTGATCTCCCCGCTCGCCTGTTCGCTCGTCGGCCACGAGGGCCTCGTACGGGCCGAGCCGGGGTCGCTCGCCGAGTCCGTGCTCGGCGCGGAGCGGTCCATGGAGCGCTACCACTGCACCTACGGGCCGGAGCCGCGCTACCTGCCGGTACTCGCCGCGCACGGGCTGCGGCTGTCGGGGCACGACGAGGACGGACAGCCGCGGATCGCGGAGCTGCCGGGGCATCCGTTCTTCCTGGCCACGCTCTTCCAGCCGGAGCTGTCGGGGGACGGCGGCCGCCCGCACCCGGTCGTGAAGGCGCTCGCGGCGGCGGCCGTGGCACACGCCGCGGCCGGATAACGCGTGGCGGGACCACCCTCCTGATCAGCTATGCTGTGCATGCACATCGAACGGGCGGTCCGCCGCCCTTCGTGGTGGGTGTAGCTCAGTTGGTAGAGCACCTGGTTGTGGTCCAGGTGGCCGCGGGTTCAAGTCCCGTCACTCACCCTGATCCCCTGGGGGTACGAGGTCTCCTCGTACCCCCAGGGGTTTTTCGCGTCCGCCTCCGGCTATCCCCGGAGGAACGCCTCCACCGCCGCGACGAAGCCGACCGGGGTCTCGTGCGGCGGGTAGTGCCCGGCGCCGGGCACGGGGTGGACGCGGCAGTTGGGGTACGAGACCTGCCAGGTGGCCCGCATCACGTCAGGGGTGAGGGCGAGGTCGTGCTCCCCCACGAGGACCAGCACCGGGACGGTACTGCCCTTCACGGCGGCGGACAGGTCCAGCGGCTGCCAGCTCGCGAGGTAGGCGGCGAAGGCCTCCGGCCGGGAGACGTCGAGGGAGTGCGCGATCATCCGGTCCAGCCAGTGGCGGCTCGCGCGGTGGCCGGTCACGAGGTCGAGGATGGTCCGCCGGTTCCGGGCGCTGTCGGCGGCTCCGTGGAACAGGGCGTGGGTCGCGTCGTCCATCTCGTACGGGGCGGCGGGGACCGGGTTGATCCCGATCAGCTTCTCGATCCGCTCGGGGGCCCGGACCAGGACCTGCTGCATCGCCTTGCCGCCCATGGAATGGCCCATGAGGGAGAAGGTGTCCCAGCCGATCTCGTCGGCGAGCGCGAGGACGTCGTCGGCGATCTCGGGGAGGGTGTAGCGGCCGGCGACGTCCCTGCGGTCGCCGTAGCCGCGGTAGTCGAGGAAGACGTACGAGAACCCCTCGGGGTCGAAGTAGTCCAGTACGGAGCCCCAGTTGGCGGAGGTGCCGAACCAGTCGTGCAGCACGATGACGCGGACGGGGCCAGTGCCGATCCTGCGGTGGGCGATGGCCATGCGTTCTCCCTCGGAGACGGGGTGGCTGAGCCGGACGCCGTACGTTCTGCCCATCGGATCTACGATCACACCGTGAAGCCGACAAACCGCGCGGTGCGCGCCGTCGTCAGCACCGGCCCGACGGCCGGAGCCGGACAGCGACTCCCCCACCACCCGGCGGAGTACGAGATCCGCGACCCGGGTGAGATCCGGGAGCTGCTCGCCGCGTGGCCGCAGGACACCGGGTCCGACGGCCCCTTCGAGTGCATGTGCCTCGGCCATGACGGCCGCGTGACGCTGTACGAGGCGGGCGGGCAGTCCGTACGGAGCGTGGCCCTGTCCCGTGCGGAGCCTCTGGCGCACCTCCTCGACCCAGCCGCCACGGAGGGGGTTCCGTCCCGGCACCGCTCCCGTTGGGCGCAGGCCGCGCCCGCGCGACTGCGCGCGTACGCCGGCGCCGTGGCGCGGGGAGAGGAACCGGGCCGCCCCGGGATACCGCTCGCCCTGGTCTTCTCCTGGCTCGGTGCTCGGAGGGCACAGGAGGCGGACGCCGCCTCGGTCCTGGCCGTCGAAGCGCCGGTGCGGCTGCTCGCCGACGCGCCCACGGCCGAACTGGCCTGGGCGGTACGGGAAACCGACCGCGGCGGCCTGGACGGGGCCGTGCGGTTCTTCGCGAGGGACGAGTTCACCACCCGCCACCCCAAGCGCCGCCGCGTCCCGGACACCGCCCGCGACCTGCTGCTCCGGCACGCGCGCAGTCACCGCCCCGCGGACCTCCCGGTCCTGGAGCGGCGGCTGCTGCGCGCGCCGGACGACCGCGTCAGACGGTCTTGATCGCCGGGTCGGAGAGGCCCGGGGCGCCCGTTTCGACGTGGCCGGCGAAGCGGCGGAGGAAGGTGGAGTCCGCGCCGGAGGTGACCTTCACGTCGTACCAGCGGCCCGTCGCCGACAGGTCCGCCGTGTACGCGGCCGTGCCGCCCGCCGTGACCCGGAGGGTCTGGGTCGCGCCGCCGTAGGCGTTGGTCACCGTGAGGTCGACCGCCGCCGTGCCCGAGTTGGTCAGCGTCAGCTTCAGGTTGCCGGTGGCGGCGTCGTGGCGGGCCGTGACCTCCGGACCGGTCTTCTTCGCCGGGCCCTTCCAGGTGCGCAGGAACCCGTTCGGGCCCCAGACCGTCAGGTTGATCTGGTTGCCCGTGGAACTGCTGGTGCTCCAGGTGTCCGAGAGGGTCTTGCCCGCCTCGACCGTGTAGGGCCAGGGGCCGTCCGTCCGGTTGCCCGAGGTGCTGTGGAAGTGCGCGCCGAGGGCGGGACCGGAGGAGAAGGTCAGCGTGAACTGGCCCGTGGAGGCGGTGGCCTTGCCGTCCACGTACGGGACGTAGCCCAGCGCGCGCGTCGGCTTGCCGCCCGCCTCCTGCCTGGGCAGGGTGCCCGTCGCCGGCGGGACCGGGTGGTAGGACGGGTGCGCGTTGTGGTCCGGCGGGACGTAGCCCGCCGTGGAGGGCAGGGCCGCGGGCGACGCGTCCGCCCTCGTGAAGTCGAACGCCGAGGTCAGGTCACCGCACACCGCGCGGCGCCAGGGCGAGATGTTGGGCTCCTGCACGCCGAAGCGCTTCTCCATGAACCGGATCACCGAGGTGTGGTCGAAGGTCTCGGAGCAGACGTAGCCGCCCTTGCTCCACGGGGAGACCACGATCATCGGGACGCGCGGGCCGAGGCCGTACGGGCCGGCCGCGTAGCCGCCGCCCCCGGCGTACAGGTCGCGGGTGACGTCGGCGGTGGACAGGCCCCACGCGGCGGAGGCCGGCGGGTACGGCGGGACGACGTGGTCGAAGAAGCCGTCGTTCTCGTCGTAGGTGATGAAGAACGCCGTCTTCGCCCACACCGCCGGGTTGGCGGTCAGCGCGTCCAGGACCTGCGAGATGTACCAGGCGCCGAAGTTGACCGGCCAGTTCGGGTGCTCGCTGAAGGCCTCGGGCGCGGCGATCCAGGAGACCTGGGGCAGCGTGCCGTTCACGACGTCGGCGCGCAGCTTGTCGAAGTAGCCTTCGCCCGCCTTGGCGTTGGTGCCCGTACGGGCCTTCTCGTACAGGGCGCTGCCCGGGGCCGCGTTGCGGTAGCTGTTGAAGTACAGCAGCGAGTTGTCGCCGTAGTTGCCGCGGAAGGCGTCGCTGATCCAGCCCCAGCCGCCGGCGGCGTTCAGGCCGTCGCCGATGTCCTGGTAGATCTTCCAGGAGACCCCGGCCGCCTCCAGGCGCTCCGGGTAGGTCTTCCAGCCGTACCCGGCCTCCTGGTTGCCGAGGACCGGGCCGCCGCCGGTGCCGTCGTTGCCCGTGTGGCCCGTCCACATGTAGTAGCGGTTAGGGTCGGTCGCGCCGATGAACGAGCAGTGGTAGGCGTCGCAGACCGTGAAGGCGTCGGCGAGGGCGTAGTGGAACGGGATGTCGTTCCGCGTCATGTACGCCATGGTCGTGGCCGTCTTGGCCGGGACCCACTTGTCGTACTTGCCGTTGTTGTACGCGGCGTGGCCGCCGGCCCAGTCGTGGTTGAGGCCCTCGACGAACTGCATGCCCAGGTTGGTGACCTGCGGGTTGAAGGGGAGGATGTCCTTCGTCCCGTTGGGCTGGTAGAAAACGGACTTTCCGTTGTCCTGGAGGACGGGACGCGGGTCGCCGAAGCCCCGTACGCCCTTCATCGAGCCGAAGTACTGGTCGAAGGACCGGTTCTCCTGCATGAGGACCACGATGTGCTCGATGTCCTGGATGGTGCCGGTGGTGCCCTGGGCCGGGATGGCCGCCGCGCGCGCGATGCTCTCGTTCAGCATCGCGGCCGCGGCGGTTGCGCCCGCGATCTGCAGGAACCTGCGGCGATTGAGTTCAGCCATGGGATGACGACCTCTGCGGGTGAGGGGGATGTCGAGGGGCGCCCCAAGGAGAGCGGTCCCGGGGTACCGGACGGAGATCAGTTCGTGACACGCCGCGGTACAGCCGGAGAACGGAAAGACCTCCCGGACGCTGCGTGCATCTGCTGGAATGACCTCCGAAACACACTGCACGGGGGGTGCGGAGCAGATGGCGGGGACCGAGTTCGGGCATGCCCTGGGGCGCTCCCGTGCGCTTTCCGGCCTGCCGGCCGCTCCGCTGGTGGCACGGTACGGGGAACTCGCCTCCGAGCAACAGGCCCTGGGCTTACGTCACTTGGGCGAGTTACTGGTTCCGGCCGGGGGTCGGTTCCGGGTGCTCGACGGGATCTTCGCGGTCGAGGGACCGGGGCGGCGGCGTCATGTGGGCGTCGAGGCGCTGCGGGGGCTGCGGGCCGCCCGCGGCGGCGCGCAGGGCGGGGCCGGCGCGTTACTGGAGCGGCTGGCCGGGATCCAGGAGCGGGATCCGGCCGCGCTGCGGCGGATCCTGCTGTACCAGCTGGTGCGGCTGCTGCACGACCATCCCCGGGGGGATCTGCCGGACACGGCCGCGGGGTTCGGGGTCGACCCCGACGAGGCGGCCGCCCTGGTGCACGCCGCCGCCGCGAGCCCCCGGCTGGATCCGGCGCAGCGGGCCGCCGCCGAGGGGCTGGAGGACGACTGGCTGGCCGGGCGGGTGCGCGCCGCCGCCCGGAGCGCCGCCGTACTGCCGCGGAGCGCGGCCGGCGGGGACCCGCTGCTGGCGGGGCGGCTGGCCGCGCTGGCCGAGCGGGTACGGGCCGCGGACGCCCTGCTGGACGAGGCCCGCGCGGACGAGGACCGGCAGGACCGGGAGCGGGCCGCGGCGGCGTACGGGCGGGCGGCCCGACTGGCCTGGGACTGCCCGCGCGCGGTGCGGGGCCTGGTCCGCACCCACCGGCCGGCCGAGGGGGACCCCGGCCCGCTGGAGGCACGGCCGGTGGCCGGCGGGGTGGCCCTGCGCCGACCGCCCGGCGCCGACCCGGACGGGATCTGGCGGGTGGTCCGGCTGACCCGGCGCGAGCCGATCGCCACGCCGCTCCCGGAGGTGCCGGGTCCGCTCGGCGCCGGGCCGCTGACGGACGCTCGGGCCCCGCTCGGCCGGGAGGTCCGGTACGTGGCCCTCCCGGGCGACGGCGGCACCCCGCTGATCAGCGCCCCGCTGCTGGTGGCCCCCGAGGTGACGGAGCTGCGCCTCACCGACGGCCGCGCCCGCGTCGAGGCCGCCTGGCTGCGCCCGCCCGGCGCGACCGGGGTGCGGGTGACCCTGACCGGACCCGAGGGGCGTACCGCGGACCTCGGCACCCCGAGCGCGGCCGGCCCGGCGGGCCCGGCGGGAGCGGGCGCCGCGGGGTCCGGCCGGGAGGGCGTGCGGGCCGGGGGGCTGGAGCCGGGGGGCTACGTGGTGCGGGTACGGTGCCGGTACGCGGGGGCGGGGGGCGAGGTGCTGTCCGGCGGGGTCGAGGCCGCCGTCACCGTGCACCCCTGGCCCGAGCCGGTGCTCGGGCTCAGGGCGGCCGCCCGCGGCGCCGGTGGGCTGGAGTTCCGGTGGACGGGGGGCGCCGGGGGCGACGTACGGTTCGTGGAATGGCCGGGGACGGCTCCCGCGGAGGGTGCCGAGCTGCCGGCCTCCGCGCTGCCGGCGGCGCTGGCCTGGGTGGACTCCGCCGGGATCGCGCAGCCGCCGCCGGGCACGCTGGCCACCGTCAGCGCCGTCGCGGTCCTCGGCGAGCGGGCGCTGGCCGGGCCCGGCCTGGTGGTCGAGGCCCCCGAGGCGGTCTCCGGGCTCACCGTCCGGCGGACCTCCGCCGGACGGGCCAAGGTCAGCTTCGACTGGCCCGACGGCGCCGGCCGGGTCACGGTCGCGGTCACCCCCGAGTCCGGCGGCGAGCGCACCGAACACCCCGTCGTGCGGGCCGTGTTCCTGCGGGAGGGGCTGGAACTGCCCGTCGGTCCCGGCGCCGCCCGCGTCAGCGCGTACGCCGCACCGCGCAGCGCGCACGCGGTCGCCGCCGCCCCGCGCGAGGCCGGGCAGGCGGCCCTCCCGGCCGACGTGGCCATCGCGTACCGGCTGCTGCCCGGGCCCCGGCGGATGCTGCGGCGCGGTCCCGCCGTGCTGCGGGTGAGCCTGCTCTCCCCCGGCGGGGACCCCGGCTCCGGGCTGCCCGACTTCGTCCTCGTCTCCGGACCGGGCGGCGGCGGGGCCCGGCCCCACCGCCCCTCCGACGGAGCCGAGTTGTGCCGGGTGACCGGCGCCGAGCTCGCGGCTTCGGGGACCGTCGAGCGCGAGATCCTCCCCCACCCGCCCGGCGGCGGCCCGTACGCCGTACGCGGTTTCCTCCTCGGCGGCCGTGCCGCCTCCGTCCGGCTCGACGAGCCCTCCCTCACCTCCCTGGTGGTCCGCTGACATGACCTCCGTCGTCTGCCCCTACTGCTTCGACCGCTCGGCCGCCGCCCGGCTGCCGTTCCGCTGCCAGATGTCCGCCACCGGCGTACGCGGCGGCAAACCCTGCACCGCCGAACTCGACGACACCTGGGCGGAGTTCATGGGACCGAGCGTGCCGCCCGCGCTGAAGATGCGCGGACCGGTCTTCACCGCCCCGCGCGGCCTCGCCGGCCGTCTCGCCGGCGGCGGGGGCACGCGCGCGGACTGCCCGCACTGCGGGGTGTCCACCCCGGTCCGGGTCTGCCTGCGCTGCCACAGCGACTTCCCGAGCGACTACACCGACCAGGACACCCGGATCATCGCCCTGCTGGGCCCCAAGGCGTCCGGCAAGAGCACGTACGTCTCGGTGCTGATCAACGAGCTGCGCAACCGGGTGGGCCGGGCGTACGGCGCCTCCATCACGGCGATGGGCGGCGAAACCCAGCGCCGGGACCGGGAGATGGCCGAGGACCTGTACGACCGGCTGCGGCTGCCCGAGGCGACGAGACCCGCGGCGCTCGGCTTCAACGACCCGCTGCTGTACCGGCTGAGCCTGCCGCTGCGCCGCCGGCTGCGCGGGGACGGCAGCCGGCACACCGCGCTGGTGTTCTTCGACGCGGCGGGCGAGGACCTGGGCAGCGCCGAGGCCATGGACCGCTACACGCACTACCTGGCTGCCGCCGACGGGATCATCCTGCTGGTGGACCCGCTCCAGATGCGGGCCGTACGGGACCAGCTGCCGGTGGACGCGGACCTTCCGCTGCCCACGGTGGAGACCCCGCCGCAGCAGATCGCGGCGGACCTCGCTGCGCAGCTGCGGGCCCACGGGCGGGGCACCTCGCGCGGCCGGGTCACCACGCCCGTGGCAGTGGCGGTGACCAAGACGGACTCCCTGTTCTCGCTGGTGGGGCCGCACTCCCCGCTGCGGCGCAACGCCGACCACGCGGGCGGCGCGGTGGACGACGAGGACCGGCTGGCGGTGCACGAGGAGATGCGCGGGCTGCTGGACGGCTGGGACTCGGGGGCGCTGTTCCGGCAGCTGGACCGGGACTTCGCGCAGCTGTCGCTGTTCGGGCTCTCGGCGCTGGGCTCGCCTCCGCCCGCGCACGCCCCGGCCGACGCCCCCAAGTCGGGGCCGCAGCCGCTGCGCGTCGAGGACCCGCTGCTGTGGCTGCTGGGACTGGGCGGGCTGCTGCCGCGCTCCGGGACCGGTGGTGGCGCGGGGCGCCGTACGGCGGCCGCGGCGCGTGGGACCGAGGGCCCGCGTCACGGTTCGGGAGGAGAGGCGTGAACCTCGCGCAACTGCACTACACCTCGGCGCCGCCGGGGCCGGACGGCTCGGGCTTCCGGTTCACCGCCGTCAGCCCCGGCGTGCCCGCCTCGCTGCTGCGCGAGGCCGAGCAGCTGATCGGCTACGAGCCGCCCCGGGACGCGCCGCCGCGCCCGAGCGCGGACCAACTGGGCGCGTTCCCGCAGGCCTTGAGTCTGAACGTGCTCTCCGACGGCAGCCGGCTGCTGGCCCGCTCCGTGTACACGGGCGCCGACTACAGCGGCCGCTGGGGCAATTTCCACGCCCATGCCGTCCATCTGCCGCAGCCCGCCGACGCGGACGGGCCCGCCAGGGGGCAGCTGCCGATCACCGCCTGGGGCTCCCCGCAGTGGGCGGCCGATTCGCCGCCGCCCGGGGCGCCCGTGCCGCCGCTGGCGTCGGTGCCCGCCCCGGGCCCGCTGGACCTCGGGGCGCTGGCGGCCTTCGTGGCCTCCCGGGGGCCCTGGCTCGCCGGGTTCTTCGCCGACGTACGGCGGCTCGCCGAGGATCCGGCGGCTCCGCAGCTGGTGCTGGTGGAGCGGGACAGCGAGGCCGTGGCCTGGTGGATCATGCTGGCCTGCAGCGTGCTGCCGCACCGGCGGGGGCAGTGGCTCACCTTCACCACGTACACCCGGCGGCCGCAGCTCGCCCGGCAGCAGATCATCGGCGTGGTGCCGGAGGACGGGACGGGCCTCGCCGGACAGGAGCACCGCTACCGGGTGTACGACGCCGCCCGCGCGGCGGCGCCCGAACCGGCCCCCGATCCGTGGGCGCAGACCGCCGCGCGGATCTGGCAGGCGCAGCGGCAGGAGCTGTTCGCGCACGTCCGGCGGCTGCCCGGACCGTCCGGCGGGCCCTCGGGACCGTCAGGGTCTTCGGGACCGTCGGCGCCGCCGGGGTCTTCCGAGCCGTCCGGGCCGTCCGGGCCGTACGAGGCGGGGCCGCTGGCCGCGCTCGCGCTCGCCGCCGGGGTCGACCTGGACTCGGCGGGCCGGGCCGCGGCCGCCGACTGGGCGGCCGGACACCGGGCCTCCCTGGACGACGTACAACTGCACGCGCTGGCGCGGGCACTGGCCCGTCCGGCCGGGGACCGGGGGCCCGAGGAGGCCGCCGCGAGCGGCCGGCTGCTGTCGGCCCTGGCCGGCTGGGCGCCCCCGGAGGTGAGCGAGCCGCTGGTGGAGCTGGCGCTGGCCGGGGCGGTCCGCTCGGGCGGCGCCGCACCGCCCGCCGGGCTGCTGGGCGAGCCGGCCCGGCTGCGGCTGGCGGCCGAGCTGGAGCCGGAGCTGCGGGCGGCGCTCACCGATCCGGCGCGCGAACCGGCGGACCGGGTCGGGCTGTTGCGGGTCGCCGTGGAGCTCGGGATGGACACCGAGGCCCTCCTGCCCGATGTGGCACGGCAGTTGGCGCAGGCGCTGATCGCCGATCCCGAGTCGGCGTACGGGGAGGCGGTGGGGGCCGCGCTGGCGGAGCTGCCGCGGCTGCGGGAGCTCGTACTCGACCGGCTCGACGGGCTCGCGGCGGGCGATCCGGCCGCGGGGGCCCGGCTGTTCGCCGTCACCCCGCTGCGGCTGACCGGGGCCGGGACCGGGGCGCTGCCGCATCTGCGGATGTGCGCGCAGGCCCCCGCGGCGGCGGCCGGGGACCGGATGAAGGCGCTGACCCGGCTCGTGGAGCACTCCGGCGCCTCGCTGGAGGAGGATCCGCTGGTGCTGCGGACGGCGATGCGGCTGGTGTGGGGCGCGCAGCCGCCGACCGCGGGCGAGGCCTGGCTGGCCCTGTCCGCGCTGGGCGAGCGGGCCCACCGGGAGGCCGGCACCTGGGAGTCGCTCGCGCGGGCGGCGGTGTCCGCCCCGGCCGGCGACCGGGACGCGGAGGCACTGGCGGTGGAGCTGCTGCGCCGCTCCTCGGCGCAGCTCCCGACCTCCCTGCGGGCTTCGCTGCTGCTGCTGGAGCTGGCCCGGAACCTGCGGGCCCGGGAGATCGGCCCGGGCTGGGTGCGCCAGGCCCTGGCCCTGGGCACGGCGGACCCGACGCCGACGGCGCGGGAGCACGCGTACGCGGCGGTCGCCGCCCACCTGCTCTCCGATGACCGGACCGAGAGCGAGCTGCGGGCCCTGATCGAGAGCAACGACGCCGAGCTGCTGGCGGCGTACCGCCGGGCCGCCCGGCAGCCGCGGGTCGCGGACCGGCTGAGGCTCGACCCCCGGTACGCGGCGGAGTGCTTCGCCACCTGGTCCTCCCAGCCCCAGGCGGGCCCGGCATGGCAGGAAGCCCGCACCGATCTCCTCGACGGCGTGCTGCGCCCGGCCGTACGGGGCCTGCCGGCGCCGCAGCTCACCGCGCTGGAGGAGGCGTTGGCCCGGCTGGGCGGCCGCTGGTCGGAGGACTTCCGCGGCTGGCAGCGGCCCGGCGCCTTCGGGCGGCTGCGCGACCGCTTCGGCGGCTCCGGCCGGCGGGGCGCGAAGGGCGCGCCCGGGAACCCGCCACCACGGGGCGGACACGGTGGACCCATCGTGCCCGGCGACCCGGGCGGGCCCGCCGGATCCGGCGGATCCGCCGACGACGGGAGGCGGCCGTGACCTCCGGCGGCGTGGACCTGGCGCTCATCGCCAAGATCTTCGGGTGGATCACGGTGGCGATCGGGGCGCTCATCTGCCTCGGCTACGGGCTGTGGCGGTTCCTGGCACTGGCCCTGGGGGCGGCCGCCACCGCGTTCGCGCCGCGCACCCCCGGGACGCCCGACCCGCGAATCTCCCCGTACACGGGTCCGGAACCGACGCAACCCGCCTACTGGGCGCGGCAGATGTGGGTCGACGCGGTGGCCGCCGTGCGGGCGGCCGCGCACACCGTGTGGTACCTGCTGGTCCACCACTGGCTCGGCGAGCTCGTCCGCCACCGGCTGCTGAGCGGGCGCAACGCGTCGACCGGGGATCGCGCCGAGAACGTCTTCGGGCGGCTCGTACTGCGGCTGCTCG
The DNA here is from genome assembly GCF_001279655.1 of Streptomyces sp. WM6372. NCBI lineage: Bacteria > Bacillati > Actinomycetota > Actinomycetes > Kitasatosporales > Streptomycetaceae > Streptomyces > Streptomyces sp. WM6372. The sequence continues at coordinate 11,978 of NZ_LGDB01000181.1, forward strand.
CCCCGGCGACGGCGCTGGCCGCGCTGCTGTCGGCGCTGCTCGCCTCCGCCCTGCTCCTCGGCATCGCGGTGGCCTTCACCGCCCAGCTGCTGCTCGCAGGGGGCGTGGCCCTGGCCGGGGTGGCGGGCGGGCGGAGCGCGGAGCGGCTGTGGAAGCTGGCCCGCGGCATCCGCATGAAGTGCCCGTACCCGGGCTGCTACCGGCCGTTCCCGCTGGCCGTGCACCTGTGCCCGGGCTGCGGGGCCGCCCACCGCGAGCTGCGGCCCGGCCGGTTCGGGGCACTGCGGCACGTCTGCCGGTGCGGTCGGGCCCTGCCCACCACCGCCCTGGCCGGGAGGCGGGAGCTCGCCCTGCGCTGCCCGCACTGCGATCAGGAGCTTCCGGCGGCCGTGGGCACGACGCGGGTGGTGCACCTGCCGCTGATCGGCGGCACCTCCGCCGGGAAGACCATGCTGATGGCGGCCATGCTCGAAGGACTGCGCTCCTGGTCGCACGAGTCGGCGCTGACGGTCGAGTTCGCCTCGATCGCCGACCGGCGCGAGGCCAACACCCTGGGCCGGCAGCTGGAGACGTCGGGGTGGGCGCTCAAGACACAGGGCGGGCAGCCCCGGGCCCTGATGCTGCTCGTCGGACGCGGGCGCGGCCCGCTGAAGCGCCGGCGGCTGCTGTACCTGTACGACCCGATGGGCGAGTCGCTGCGCGACGCGGCCACCACTCGGCTCCAGCAGTACCTCGCGCACGCCGACGGGGTGGTGCTGGTGGCGGACGTACTGGCCGCGCCCGGCGTACGGCGCGCCCTGCGCGAGGGCGACGGGAGGCTCGCGGTGGCGGCCCGCCCCGCCGATCTCGGTCCGGTGGACACGTACGCGTCGTTCTCCGGGGAGCTCCAGGGCCTCGGCGGCCGGCGGGGGCGCCTGGGGGTGGCGGTGGTGGTGACCAAGCGGGACGTACTGGACCGGCTGAGCTCGCTGCCGCGGCCGCAGGGGCCGGTCGACGCCTGGCTGGGCGAGATCGGGCTGGACGGGCTGGTCCGCACCCTGGACCACGATTTCGCGGCGGCCCGCTACTGGGCGGTCAGCGCCCACGCCGCGACCGGGGCGGGCGCCCTGGTGTCCGAGCAGCGGCGGGCGGCGGAGCCGGTGCTGTGGCTCCTGTCGCGCACGGGACTGCGGGCCGGCGGCGTGCCGGGCTCCGCCCGGCAGGCGCGGCTCCCCCGTCTCCCCCGGCTGCCGCGACCACGCGGCGGGACCGGCGGGAGCGGCGGGAGCGGCGGGACCGGCGGCACGCGCCCCGGCGAACCGACCGACCCGGCGGCACCGGATCGATCAAGCCTGTGACGTGGGGCGGGGCAAAGGCTAGATTCCAAGGGTCACTGAGAGGAGCAACTGCCCATGGTGACACCGCAGATCGCACGGGGGCGGCTGCTGATGCTGATCCTGTTCGTGGCGGCGGTCGTGATGACGGCGGCCGCCGGGGTGGCGGCGCTCGTGCGGTACGTACCGCAATGGCTTGGGAGTTGAAGGAGATTAGCGGTGAGTGACATCCCCGGTGGGCCGATGGCGAACCGGCCCGTCCACTTCATCTGGCTGCTCGACTGCTCGTACTCGATGCAGGGCGAGAAGATCGGCCAGCTCAACTACGCGATCAGAGAAGCCGTTCCGGAGATGCGCTCGGTGGCGCAGGACAATCCGGCGGCCCAACTGCTGCTGCGCACGATGACGTTCTCCACCACGGCCCGGTGGCACCACCAGGATCCGGTGCCGGTGGAGAACTTCACCTGGCAGGACGTCCAGGTGGACGGCATGACCAACCTGGGCGAGGCGCTCCAGATGGTGGCCCGGGAGCTGGACACCCCGCCGATGCCGCAGCGGGCGCTGAAGCCGGTGCTGGCGCTGGTCTCCGACGGGGTGCCGACGGACGACTGGAAGGCGGGGCTGCGGGCGGTCGACGCCACCCCGTGGGGCCGCAAGGCCGTACGGGTGGCCATCGCGATCGGCGCGGACGCCGACCGCACCGTGCTCCAGGAGTTCCTCGGCAATCCGGAGCTCCAGCCGCTGGACGCGAACAGCCCCAAGCAGCTGGCGGCGGCGATCCGCTGGGCCTCGACGGCGGCGGTCAAGGCGGCCTCGCAGATGGTGGCGGGCGCGGCGGACCCCCTCGCCAAGCAGGCGCCGTACGCCCCGCCGGTGCTCGACGACGACGATGACGACGTGTGGTGAGCGGGACCGTGTCACCGGAACCACCACCCGTACGGCCGCCCGTGCCGCTGTGGGCCACGCTCCTGCAGAGCGTCCAGGGCGTCAACAAGACCCGCAACCAGGACTACTGCGAGGTCCAGGGGCGCGGCACGGCCGAGGAGCCGCTGATCATGGCGGTGGCCGACGGCCACGGCTCGGCGGCGCACGCCCGCAGCCATCTGGGCTCCCGCTTCGCCGTGGACCTCTTCGTCGAGGAGGCCCGGCGGTTCGGGGCGCTCGCCCAGCCGCGCGGCGACGAGCGGCCGCCGAGCCTGGCCTGGCTGATGCACTACGCCGAGCACGCCTTCCCCCGCCAACTGGTCAGTGCCTGGCGGGAGAAGGTGCTCGGCAACTGGGCGCGGACCAGCTCCCACGAGGAGCCGGGCCTGTCCGAGGAGCGCAAGGTACTGCTGTACGGGAGCACGCTCGTCGGGGCGGTGCTCACCCCCCGGGTGTTCGCGGCCTGGCAGCTCGGCGACGGCGAGCTGACGGTGGTGGACGACGTCGGGCGGGTGACCGTACCGCTGGCGCCGGCCGAGGCGGACCTGGGGGACGAGACGGAGTCGCTGTGCACGCCGGAGGCGTGGCTGCGCGTACGGACGCACTGGGCGCCGGTGACGGCCCCCTCGCGGGCGCCCCGGCTGGTCGCGCTCTCCACCGACGGGCTGTCGAAGAGCTTCGCCTCGGACCGGGGGTTCCTGCAGTTCATGGCCGGGCTGGACGACCGGCTGTCGGCGGAGGGCGCGGACACCGTACGGGCCGTCCTCCCGCAGTGGCTGGCCAGGGCCTCCCAGCACTCGGGCGACGACACCACCCTGGTGGCCGCCTGGCACCGGGGCACCCCGCCGGCTCCTGAACCGGCGGCGGCCATGGAGGCGGCCCCGGAGGCGGCCCCCGAGCCGGCGTCGGAGCCGGCCCCGGAGACGGCCCCGGAAACGGCTTCTGCCGCGGACCCGGGAGTGCCCACCGCCCCGGACCCCGCCGGGCCCCCGACCACCGCCCCGGCACCACCGGCCGATCCGGCACCACCGACCGACCCTCACGGGAGAGACGAATGAGCGGCATGCTCGACAGCGGGACCCTGCTGACGACCGACAGCGGTCTGGGCGTGGAGGTGTTCGACCTGCTCGGGGCCGGCGGGCAGGGGGAGGTCTACCGGGTGCGGACCCCCGCCGGGTACCAGGCGCTCAAGTGGTACTACCCGGCCTGCGCTACCCCCGCGCAGGAGGACATCGTCCGCCAGCTGGTGGGCCGCGGCTTCGACGACGACCGCTTCCTGTGGCCCCTGGACTTCGTGGCCGACGGGCGCGGCGGGTTCGGGTACCTGATGGACATCCGCCCGGACCGGTTCAAGGGCCTGCCCCTGCTGTTCCGGCGGCAGCTGCGCACCTCGACGCGGGCCCTGCTGAAGGCCTGCCTCTACACGGTCGAGGCGTACCAGGCCCTCCACTCGCGCGGGATCGCGTACCGGGACATCTCCTGGGGCAACATCTTCTTCGACCCGGCCACCGGCGACGTGCTCGTCTGCGACAACGACAACGCGGTGGTGGAGGGCGACAGCACCGGCATCTCGGGGACCATGGAGTTCATGGCGCCCGAGCTGGTGCGCGGCGACCCGGGGGTCGCCCCCGGCACGCAGAGCGATTTGCACTCCCTGTCGGTGCTGCTGTTCATGCTGCTGATGAACCATCACCCGCTCAAGGGGCGGCGCGAGTTGGCGATCCACTGCCTCGACGAGGCGGCGGAGCGCAAGCTGTACGGGAAGCAGCCCCTGTTCGTCTTCGACCCGCAGGACCGCTCCAACGCCCCCGACCCGACCGAGCAGACGACCGTACTGGCCACGTGGGCGGCGGCTCCGGACTCCCTGCGGGAGCTGTTCACCAAGAACTTCACCGCGGGCCTGCACGATCCGACGACACGGGTACGGGAGTCGCAGTGGCGGGACACGCTGCGGGCGGTGCTGGACGCGGTCGTGGAGTGCGCGCAGTGCGGGCGGCAGAACATGACCGAGCCCCGGTCCGCCGATCCGGGCACCTGCTGGGGCTGCGGGAGCACGCTGGTGCTGCCGCCGCGGCTGGTGCTGACCACGCCCCCGCCGCGCACCGAGCACCACATCCTGCTGCACCGCTCCTCGCGGGTGCAGGCGCACCACCTGGCCCCGGAGCCGGCCCGGCACGACTACGGCGACGGAACGCTGGTGGCGCAGCTGACCGAGCACCCGCAGAAGCCGGGCCGGTTCGGACTGGCGAACCGGTCGGCCTCGACGTGGACGGGTACCCGCGCCGACGGCTCCACCCAGCGGATCGATCCCGGCCAGACCGTTCCGCTGCGCTCGGGCCTGGAGCTGGACTTCGGCGGCGCGCGGGCCGTCGTACGGACGAAGTGACGGTCCGGGGGCGTCAGTTGCCCAGGAGACGGCTGATCTCCTGGGCGAGGGCGAGGCCGCCGCTGCCCACTCCGAGACCGAGGGTGATGGTCTCCAGGGAGCGGCGGATCACCCCCGGCTCGGCGGGGCGGCGCTCCTGCGCGGCCCGGTCCAGCTCGCCGTGCAGGACGTCCGCCGCCTCGATGCGGGTCGGGGCCGCGCCCTGGTCGCGGAGCCACTGGGCGAGTTCGGCGGCCAGCCGCAGGGTCTGGGCGGCGGTGTCCTGTTGCCCGATGTTGACGGTGGCGTTGTCGCCGATGACGCCGGCGTTGACGTCCCCGTTGAAGTTGAAGGTGCCCATGCGCTCTCCTGGTTCCGCTGGTCGTGGGATCAGGGCGCGCCGCGGCCCTGGCCGCCCTGGGGTCCGGCGGGCGCGGCGCCCGGCCCGCCGTGGTGGTTGACGGTGCCGTTGTCGCCGATGACACCGGCCTGCACACTGCCCTGGAAGGTGTAGGTGTGGGTGTTGATGACCTGCTGCGCCTGGTCGTAGGAGCTGGTGTCGACGTTGTGGTCCTTCAGGAACCGCTCGGTCGCTATCAGCACGCCCTGCTGGAGGCGCTGGAGGAAGTCCTGGGAGTCGGTGCGCTCGGTGTAGCCCAACTGGTCCCAGTCCGCGACCCGTTCGCGGATGCTGTCCACGGCACCGTAGTCGTACAGCACGTGCCGCTTGTCGATCTCCCGCCGCGTCTTCTCCAGGTCGCGGGCGCGCCGGCGACGGGCCGAGGAGCGGCGGGTGATCCGTGAGGCGGCCCCCAGCAGCGCGGGCCCGGCGGCGCGGGTGGTGTGGACGACCAGGTCCCACCAGCGCTCGAACCCGTCCACCGGCAGCCGGTTCACCTTGTCGAACCGCGCCTGGAGCGGGGGGATGCCGTACGCCGACACCTCCCAGGTGAGGCTGGGGTGGTGGAGGCGGGCCCGCAGGTGCATGGAGACGATGGCACGGCCGCCCTCACCGGCCCGGACCAGGCTGAGGTAGGTGCGCATGCCGGCGCCGGACTGCATCAGGCCCGCCTGGACGAGCTGCTTGGGGATCTGGGCGAGCGGCCGTTTCAGCGGGTCCGGCAGCAGTTCCGCACCCACGTACGGCACGTGATTGCCGATGACGTAGAGCCGGTTGCGGACCTGGAGGCCCTTGAGTCCGGCGATGTGCTCCATCTCGCGGGCCACGTAGGTGTGCAGGTCGACCGCGTCGAAGGGCTTGATGGGCAGTTTGGCGCCGTTGCCGGCGGGGTCGTCGGCCGGCCGGCTGACGTCGATGGGCTGCCAGACCATCTCCTTGAGCCTGGATCCGCTGCCGACGAAGGGGTTGGTGCGCTCGGCACTCGCGGTGTACGGGACCACGTTGGCCCGCTTGTGCTCCAACAGCCTTCTCTCGACGTCGGGTTCGATGGCCGGGGCCAGGCCGGCGGGGCGCTCCGCGCCGTGCTCCACCGTGAGCGCGGCGGTACGGGCCCGGCTCTCGGCCTGGTGGACCAGCCACCAGGCGCTCGCGTACGCGAGAACGACGAGCCCGGCGGCCGCGCGGGCAAGCCCCCCGAGCCCGCTGACCAGCGCGTACAACAGCACGGGCACGGCAGCCCACACCCCGACCCCGCAGATCCAGGCCAGCCGCCGGTCCCGTACGTCGATCCGCCGGACCGCGGCGCGCCCGTGCCGGGCCAGTGCCACCAGGTCGATGCCGAGGGAGAGGCCGGTGGCGCGCAGCCGGTCCTCGGTGAGCTCCAGGTCCACGTACCGGGCGAAGCCCTCGTCCAGGTGCGCGCCCGCGCACAGGTGCCGCGTCACCGCATCGGTCCGGTACTGCGCGAGCGCCGGTAACTGCCGTCCCCCCACGTGCCCCTCCCCCATGTCCCCGCCACCCTACGGAAACGCGCCGCGCCTGTCCCCCGATTGCCCCCGATCAGGGCCGTCGGCAGTCGCGCGCGAGCCGCCATCGCATGCCGGATCCGTGCTCATCCGTAGTCCTCGACCAGTTCCCCGATGAGCGCGAGCAGGGCATCGGCTCGGCAACGGTCCTCGCGCTGGTTCCGCAGGTCCTGGTCGAGCGCCCGGAGGGTGGCCACCGCGGCCGGGTTCCGGTCTCTCACCTCGTCCAACAGCGGCGTGGTGACCAGATCCAGGCATCGGGTGAACAGCAGGCGGGTGGCCGGGGCGGGAGGAGCCGGGTCCGGGGCGGCGAAGCCGCTGGTCAGGTAGCGCACGGGATCCGCGAGGCTCCATCCGACGACGGTGCCGTGCTGCACGAGCAGCGCCACGTCGGGTGCGATCCCGATGCGGGCCTCCAGCGGCTCGTCGAGTACGTCGAGATCGCGCAGGCAGGTCAGCACGGTGTCCCCGGGGGCACGGCAGAGCTCCGTGGTGACCTCAAGGCGGAAGTCCCGGGCCTCGTCCGCGCGGAGACCGCCCGGCCGGGCGAGGGGTGTGGCGGGAACGCGGGCGGCGTCCTCGGCATCTGCGGCCTCACCGACGATCTGGAATTCGGCCCCGACCAGTTCGCGGCCGACAGGATCGAACCGGAGCTCGTCGGGGGTGTCCCACAGCCACGCCGCACTGCCGAAAGTGCCCATGAGGAACCGCCCTCGTTCGTCCACATCCGCGTACGGAACGATGCGCACACGGAAGTCCCGGAAGTCGAAGCCGGGCGCGGTGGAGAGGGGTTCGCCGCCCGACACCGTCGCGGTCCAGTCGCCGTCGATGGTGAGTGTCACGGTGAATACCGCCTCTTCGGTTCTGTATGCCCGGAGCCGTGAAGCCGCGCTTCGCGGGAATCGCGCCCTCCAAGATACCGGTCACCAGTTCCCGTAGATGTTCGCGATGTTGGCGATCAGCTCGCGCAGGGCGTCAGCGCGGTGACGGTCCTCGCACTGATCGCGCAGGGCCTCGTCGGCGGCCCGCAGCCGGGCCAGGGCGACCGGCTCCCGGTCCTCCACGTCGTAGATCAGCGGATCGGTGACCAGATCCAGGCACTCGGTGAGCAGCCGACGGGTGGCGGGGGACGGAGGGGCGGGGTCGGGGTCGGCGTATGCGGTGGTCAGGTACTGCGCCGGATTTGTGAGGCTCCATCCGACAACGACGCCGTGCTGGACCAGGAGCGCCACGTCGGGGGCGATGCCGATGCGGGCCTCCACCGGCTCGTCCAGGACATCGAGACCGTGCAGGCAGGCCAGCACGGTGTCCCCGGGAACGCGGCACAGCACCGGGCACATTTCGTGCCGGAAGTCTTGGACCTCGTCGGCGCGCAGCCCGCCGGGACGTAGGGCCGGCAGGACGGGAACGCGGTCGGTGCTCTCGCAGTTGGGGGACGTGCACGGCATCTGGAACTCGGCCCCGACCAGCCGCCGGCTGTCCATGTCGAACCGGAAGACGTCAGGGAAATCCCACAAGAAGTGCTGGCTGCCGAAGGTGTCCAGGACGAACCGCTCCGACTCCTTCGGATTCGCATATTGCACAATGCGCAGATGGTCACCCGTGAAGCGGGGGGTGATCTGCAGCGGCTCGCCTGTCACGCTTGCGCGCCAGCCTCCGTCGAATGCCAGATTCATGGTGTCTGCTGCCTCATCTGATCTGGACTCCTGGAGCCATGCAGCCTTCCTTGGTGGGAATCCTGCCCTCCACAACCTGTTCGTGGGTAATCGGCGGGTGGGGGTCCGTGGGATTGCCTCTCGTCGATCAGTTCGGTGGGGGTGCCGATGAGGTCCGTGGCGATGGCGAAGTACCGCCGGTCGATCTCTTCCTGCCGGTCGTCGGCCGTCAGGATGCGCTCGGTCTGGGCCAGGGGGCGACTCCGCGGTGGTCCCAGGTGAGGGCGACCGTGTTCGGCTGGTCCGGCTGGTGGCTGGTCCGTTCGCACAGGGTCAGGCCGTCCCAGGTGAACCGGACCTCCTCCGCAGGGTGACGCGGCCGAGGGCGTCGTACTCGAAGCGGACTGCTCCGGCGCGCGTGAGGCTGGTTCCCGTGTACGTGCGCGGGCCGGTGGCCTCGCCGCCCGGGTGCTGGTCCAGCCAGGTCCCCGAGGTCTGGTTGCCCGCGTCGTCGTACGCGTACCGCTCCGTCCAGCCCTGGGCGTGCACGGCGGTGACCCGACCCGCCGGGTCGAGGTCGAAGGTGCGGGTGCCCGCCAGCCGGTCCGCGACGGATGTCAGACGGCCGTCGGCGCCGTAGGCGTAGGAGGTGACGTGTCCGGTGGGTGTGGTGCGGCGCGTACGGCGGCCCACGGCGTCGTAGGCGTAGCTGATGGGCCGGCCGTCGACCAGTTCGGTCTTGGTGCGTCCGCGGCGGTCGTACTGGTAGCGCAGTTCCCCGTCCGGTCCGGCCGCCTCCGGCAGGCGTCCGGCCCGGTCGTAGGCGTAGTGCGTCAGCCGGCCGTCGACGTCCTTGACGATCGCCTGGCCGAGCTGGTCGCGTTCGAACGCGATGGTCCCGCCGGACGCGTCCGTGCGGGCGAGCAGGTCGCCCTCGCCCTAGTACGTCCACGTCTCGGTGGCGCCGTCGGGGCCGGTGCGCCGGGCGAGCTGCCCGTCGGCGTCCCCTTCCAGGCGGGTGACGCCGCCCACCGGATCGGTGATGCGGACCGGCCTGCCGAGGGCGTCGCGCTCCGTGCGGGTCACGGCGCCGGCCGGGTCGGTGACCTCCACGGGCGGCCGGGGCCGGGCCGGATGGGATCCGTGTGCCCCGTGGGGAGTGCACCGGTCGGCGGGGCTCCGTTCCCCCGCGGCTCAGCCACGCCGACCGGCGTTCGTGCCCCCGTTCAGGATGCCGCCATGCGGCGGCGCAGGCTCAGCGGGCGCATGTCCGTCCACACCGCGGCGATGTGGTCCAGGCACTCCTGCCGGGTGCCCTGCGTGCCCTCGGCCTGCCAGCCCGCCGGGAGCTCCCGGTCCGCACGCCAGATGGAGTACTGCTCCTCGTCGTTGCGCACGACCCGGTAGCCGTTCTCGTCGGTCTCGGTCATTGGTCCGGCCCTCCCCTTGCTGTTCGGCTGTTCCGTGATGGGTCACAGCGTGCAGCGCCGGGGCGGGGCGCCATAGGGACAAACGCGCAGAAGGACCGGCGGTCGGTGCTGCCGCTCCTTCCCTGGTGGCGCCGGGGCGCGCGGCGGCAGTGTTCGGGGCAGCCAGGGTGGCGACCGAGAGGTACAGCGCCGCCGGCCACGTCACCCCATCAGGCTGGAAGGAGCTCCGCCATGTCGGACACCCCAGAGACCGTGCACCTGCCCACCGGCGGGTGGCGGTTGTGGGAGCACTTCGCACTCCGGGGTCCGGGTTTCCCGGCCGAGGGGGTCCTGCGCATGGCCCCGCCCGGACTCGCCCTGGCCGCCGACAAGTTCGGTCCGGGCGAGGCCCTCGCCGGCCCGGACTGGGAGGCGTTCACCGGGTCCTTCGACACCGGCGCCGTCGGCACCGCCGAACTGCTCCAGGACATCGCCGCCTCGCCGCGCTTCCGGGCCGCCGTGGCCTGGCAGAACCCGGCCGTGCTGCGCACCGGCATCGCCCCGTTCCTGAACTGGACGCCGACCGCCGCGAGCCGGACCAGCATGCCCCGCCAGCGCGAGGAGCTCGTCGCCCACTACTGGCAGCGGTTCTGCGTCAAGAACGACACCATCGGGTTCTTCGGGCCGGTGGGCTGGGGGCGCTGGGACCTCGCCACGGAGGGGGTCGAGGTCGACCCCGGGACCGGCGGGTTCCTCGCCGACTCGCGGGTCTACTTCGCCAGTTGGGCCATCGACGCCCTCGCCAAGTCGCTGAACGCCGACCCCGCGCTGCGGGCGTGGATACCGCCGCGCCGGGTGTCCTTCGTACGGGCCGAGGGCCTGTCCGTGCACCTGCCGGGCCGGCCGCCGCAGCCCATCGGCGAGACCGCCCGCGCCGTACTGGACCTGTGCGACGGGACCCGGCCGGCCGCCGCGATCGCCGGGGAGCTGGGGATCCCGGTGGCGGAGGCGACCGAGACGGTGCAGTGGCTGGTGGCCAAACGGTGGGTGCACTGGCGCCTCGACGTGCCGACCGGCACCTACCCGGAGCGGGAGCTGCGGGCCGTCCTGGAGCGGATCGGCGATCCGGCCCTGCGGGAGCCGGCCCTGGACAAGCTGGCCGTACTGGAGCGCGGGCGGGACGCCGTCCAGGCGGCCGGCCTCGACGCCGAGGCGCTGACCTCGGCGATCGGCGCCCTGGAGGCGGACTTCGCGGCGCTGACCGCCACCGACGCCCAGCGCTCGAAGGGCGAGCGGACCGCACCCTGCCGGGGGCTCGTGTACTCCGACGCCCGGCGCGCGGCGACGGCCACCCTGGGCACCGCCCTGCTGGACGAACTGACCCCGCTCGCGCAGTGCCTGACTGCGGCGCGCTGGATGACGAACCGGTTCTCCGAGCGGGTCCGGCCCCGGCTCCGCGAGGTGTACGAGCGGCTGCGCGCGGCCGGCCCGGTGGACCTGGGGGCGATGTGGCTGGGCTGCCTGCCCTCCCCGTACCCGGAGGCGGGCTGCGACCTCGACGCCGTCCAGGGCGAGCTGCGCGCGAAATGGGCGCGGATCCTGGCCGTGCCCGAGGGGGCGCGCCGGGTCCGGGTCTCCTCGGCGGACATCGCGGAGCGGGTGCGCGAGGAGTTCGACGAGCCGGGCGCGGGCTGGTCGCTGGCCCGCTACTTCAGCCCGGACGTGCTGCTGCTCGCCGACAGCGCGGACGCCGTCGCCCGCGGGGACTTCGAGATGGTGCTGGGCGAGATGCACAGCGCGCTCAACACGATGGGCGCCTCCCTCTTCGTCCACCAGCACCCCGACCGCGAGGAGCTGATCGCGGAGACCACCCGCGACTTCCCCGGGCCGCGGCTGCTGCCGATGCTGCCCAAGGAGCTGCCGCTCAAGTGGTCGACGCGCAGCAGGCCTTCGCTGGACCGGCCGCAGGACTACTACGTCTCGCTGGTCGACGACACCGGGGACCCGCACCGCCCGCGCACCGTCGTGTGCGCCGACGTGCGCGTGGAGGACCGGGACGGCCTGCTGATGGCGGTACTGCCCGACGGGGCCGCGTTCGACCTGCTCGACGTGTACGCGAACACCCTGACGCAGCGCGTCATGGACCGGTTCACGCTGCGCCCGGAGGGCGACCACACCCCGCGCATCAGCATCGACAAGATGGTGGTGGCGCGCGAGACGTGGGCCTTCCCGGCGTCCGAACTCGCCTTCGCCGAGGAGAAGTCCGAGGCCAAGCGGTACGTGCGGGCCCGGCACTGGAGGCAGGAACACGATCTGCCGCGCTTCGTGTTCGTGGTCTCGCCGGCCGAACCGCGGCCGTTCTACGTGGACTTCGACAGCCCGGTCTACCTGACGATCCTGGCGAAGGCCGCGCGCCGGCTGGCCCGCAAGGACCCCGGGGCCAAGCTGAAGGTCAGCGAGATGCTGCCGACGCCGGAGCAGGCCTGGCTGACCGACGACCAGGGCGCCGCGTTCACCTCGGAGCTGCGCTTCGTCGCCGTCGACCAGACCGTCACCGACGTCTCGCGGCCCGCGGAGGAGCCCGCCGCGGACGGGAGCGCGTGATGCGGACCTTCGTCGACGACATCGCCGCGCACGCCGCCCTCGACCCCGGCCGGATCGCGGTGACCACCCCGGCCGGCGAGGTGACGTACGGGGAGCTCATCGCCCGCGTCGACGCGCTGGCGGCGGTGCTGCGGGCCCGGGGCGCCCGGCCCGAGACGGTGTGCGCGGTGGCCGTGGAGCGCGGCGTGGACGCCGTGGTCGCACCGGCCGCGGTGGTCCGCTCGGGGGCGGCCTTCCTGAGCCTCGACCCCGAGCAGCCGCCGGCCCGGCTGGCGGCGCTGGTCCGCAGCGGCGGCGCCGACATGCTGCTGACCTCCTCGGCCCTCGCCGGCGGGCTCGACCTGCCGGTCCCGGGGACGCCCGTACTGCTCGACCGCCCGGACAGCCTGACCGGGGAGGGCCCCGGGCCCGGCGGACCGCTCGGCGGGCGGGCCCTCGCGTACGTCAGCCACACCTCGGGGAGCACCGGCGAGCCCAGCGCCGTCCTGGTGGAACACGCCGGGCTGGACTCGTACTTGCGCTTCGTCGCCCGCGACTACGGCCTCGGGCCTGACACGGTGGCGCTCCAGGTGGCCCCGCTGGGCTACGACGCCTCGCTGCGGGACACCTTCGCCCCGCTGCTGGCGGGCGGGCGGCTGGTCGTGGTGCCGCGTTCGGCGCTGCTGCGGCCCGAGGAGTTCGGCGCCGCCGTACGGGAGCACGCGGTGACCGCGCTGCTGAGCGTGACGCCGTCCTTCCTGTCCTTCCTGGCCGGGCAGCCGGACGCGGACCGGCTGCTGGCCGGGGTACGGGTGGTGGTGTCCAGCGGCGAGTCGCTGCGGCCGTTCCTGACCGCCGGCGGCCGGGCCCTGGTGCCGGGCGCGCTGGTCAACCAGTACGGGCCGACCGAGTGCACGATGACCTCGACCCGCCACGCCGTGCCGGCCGAGCCGGACGTCCTGACCGACATCGTGGGCACGCCGATCGACGGGGTCGTCGTCCGGCTGCTGGACGCCGGGCTGTCGCCGGTGCCGGACGGCTCCGTCGGGGAGGTCTGCATCGGCGGGGCCGGGGTGGCCCGGGGCTACCGCGGGCGGCCCGCCCGTACGGCCGAGTGCTTCGTACCGGACCCGCTCGGGCCGCCCGGCGCGCGCATGTACCGGACGGGCGACCTCGCGACCCGGGGCCCGGACGGGCTGGAGTACCTGGGGCGCCGGGACCGCCAGGTCAAGATCCGCGGCTACCGGGTCGACCCGGCGGAGGTGGAGGGCGCGCTGCTGGCCCATCCCGGGGTCACGGGGGCGGTCGTCACCCCCGACACCGACGCGCAGGGGCGGGTGTTCCTGGTCGCGCACGTCACCGGGGACCTGGCGGACGTGAAGGACGCGGCGCTCCGCGCCCACCTGGGCGCCACGCTGCCCCCGCACCTGATGCCGCGCCGGTTCGCACGGCTGGCCGAACTGCCCACCACCCGCGGCGGGAAGGCAGACCGCCGCGCCCTGTCGCAGACCGGAGGCCGGCCATGACCACCGCACCGAGCGCGCCGCGCGCGCCCCGGACGTCCATCGCGCTGCCCGGACCGCGCGCCCCCATGACCCCCAGGGCGCCGGCCGCACCGGCGACACCGGCCACGTCCCCCGCTCCCACCGCAACCACCTCGACCGGCTCGCCCCCCGCGACCGCCTGGGGCGTCCCGCTCCTCGGCCGGGCCGACGTGGAGGCAGCGGCGGCGCGGATCGCCGGCCACGTACGGCGGACCCCGCTGCTGGCGGGGCCGGCCGCGGCCGAGCTGCGCCGGAGCGGCCGGGGACTGCTGCTGAAGGCCGAACACCTCCAGTACAGCGGGTCGTTCAAGCTGCGCGGGGCCGCCAACGCCGTCCTCGCGCTGGGCGCCCGCCGGATCGTGACCGGCTCCTCCGGGAACCACGGCATCGCGCTGGCCCGGCTGGCCGCCCCGCTCGGCGCCGAGGTCACCGTGGTACTGGCCGGCGGGGCGCATCCCGCCAAGATCGCCGTGATCAAGGCACTCGGCGGGCGTACGGTCCGGGTACCGGGCGGGGTGGCCGAGCGCGACGCCCGGGCGCGGGAGCTGGCCGAGGAGACGGGCGCGGTGTTCATCCCCTCCTCCGACCACGAACTGGTGGTCGCCGGGCAGGGCACGGTCGGCCTGGAGATCCTCGCCGAGGCACCCGACACGGAGACCGTGTACGTGCCGACCGGCGGGGGCGGACTGCTCGCCGGGGTGTGCCTCGCCGCGTACGGGCACCCGGTGCGGGTGGTGGGCGTCGAGCCCGCCGGCTCCGCCCGCTACGCCCGGTCCCTGGCCGCGGGGCACCCCGTACGGCTGGCGCCCGGTGACACCGTCGCCGACGGGCTGCGCGGGCAGCAGCCGGGGGCGGTGCCCTATCCGATCGTCCGGGACCGGGTCGACGACCTGGTCACCGTCTCCGACGCGCAGATCCTCGCCGCGGCCGCGCTGTTGCGCCGGCGCGGGTTCGAGGCCGAGCCGTCCGGAGCGGTCGCGCTGGCCGGGGCGATCCGGGCGGACCGCGGCGCCGGGCGCTCCGTCGCCGTCGTCTCCGGCGGCAACACGAAGACGGCGCTGATGGCGGCCGCCGCGTCGGCCACCCCTTCCCGTACCCACTGCACCACCTGAGCCACAGACACGACCCGCACCACGCACACGGCCCGCTTCACCCACGCCACCCACACGACGTGTCCGCTCCTGGAGGAGAACCCATGACCATGACCGTGAACGAGACCGCGAACCCGACCGCGCTGCTGACCGCCACCGCCCTGACCGAGCTGGTCGTCTCCGTCTACCGCGAGACCCTGGGTGTCGCCGACCTCGACGAGCAGAGCGACTTCTACGAGTGGGGCGGCGATTCGCTGACCGCCTTCCGGATCACCGCACGGCTCGAGGAGGCACTCGGGGCAGAGGTCCCGGTGGCCCTGGTCTTCGCCTACCCCTCGCCCGCGGACCTCGCCGACGTCGTCCACGCCGACTTCGTCCAGGCATGAGGGGCCGGTCATGACGGACACCTACGTACCCGGCGGCCGCTGGCGGCTGTGGGAGCAGTTCGCCCTGCGCGGGGCGGGTTTTCCGGCCAGGGGCGTGCTGCGGCTGGCGCCGGACGGGCTGGCCGCGGCCGCCGACAAGTTCGATCCCGGCGAGGGCCCGGCCGCCCTGGCCGGTGAGCGGTGGGGGGAGTTCACCGCCCTGTTCGCCGAAGCCCAGGTGGAGACGGCGCACACGCTCCAGGAGATCGCCCGGATGCCCGCCTTCCGGGAGGCGGTGGCCTGGCAGAACCGTCCGGTGCTCGCCTCCGGGATCACGCCCTTCCTGAACTGGACCCCGACCGCGGCGGGCCGGACCAGCATGCCCCGCCAGCGCGAGGAGCTGGTGGCCCACTACTGGCAGCGTTTCTGCGTCAAGAACGACACCATCGGGTTCTTCGGGCCCGTCGGCTGGGGCCGCTGGGACCTCTCCGCGGACGCGGCGGACGGCGTCCGCGTCGACCCCGGCACCGGCCTGATCGCCGGATCGGAGGTGTACTTCGCCAGCTGGGCCATCGACGCCCTCGCCGCCCGGATCGACGGCGATCCGGCGGTACGGGAGTGGGTGGCGCCCCGGCGCGTGCCGTTCGTCCGCCAGTCCGGGACGGAGGTGACGGTGCCGGGCCGGCCGCGCCAGGCCCTCGGCGAGGAGGGCCGGGCGGTGCTCGCGCTCTGCGACGGCGTTCGACCCGCGCGGGAGATCCGGGCCGCGCTGCCCGGGGTGGACGTGTCCGCCGTCCTGGCCGACCTGGTCGCCCGCCGGTGGGTGGTGTGGAAGCTGGAGGTGCCCGCCGACGCCCGGCCCGAGCGGCATCTGCGGGCCTGGCTGGACCGGGTCGGGGACGCGGGGCTGCGCGAGCCCGCCCTGGCCGCCCTGGACGCGCTGGAGCGGGGCCGGGACCGGGTGGGCGCGGCGGACGGGCCCGAGGCCCTGGTGGCCGCGCTGACGGAGCTGGAGGGCGAGTTCGTCGCGCTGACCGAGACCGCCGCCGTACGCGAGAAGGCGGCCGGTACGGCTCCCTGCCGGGCCCTGGTGTACTCCGACTGCCGGCGGGCGGCGACCGCCGCCCTCGGGCGGACCGTGCACGAGGCCCTGGCCCCGCTGGATCCGCTGCTGACCAGTGCCGGCTGGCTCACCGCGCGGCTCGCCGACGCCGTGATGGCCCGGGCGCGGGAGGTGTACCGGCGGCTGGCCGGGCAGGGCCCGGTCGACCTGGCCGCGTTCTGGTTCGCCTGCATGCCGATCCTGCACGGGGCCGCCCGCGCCGAGTCCGCCGAGCTCCAGCAGGAGTTCCGCAGGCGCTGGGACACGATCCTGGCGCCGCCGCCGGGCACCCGCCGGGTCAGGCTGCCGCTGGAGGCCGTCGCGGGGCCCGTCGCCGAGCAGTTCGGCGGACCGGGCGGCGGCTGGACCGCCGCCCGCTACCTCAGCCCCGACATCATGATCGCCGCCTCCGGGGAACGGGCCGTGGAGCGGGGCGACTTCGAGCTGGTCCTCGGTGAACTCCACGTCGCCGCCAACACCTTGGGCTCCTCGCTGTTCGTCAACCAGCACCCGGACGCCGAGGAGCTGCTCGGGCTGACCGGCCGCGACCATCCCGGTCCCCGGCTGATGCCGCTCCTGCCCAAGGAGCACCGCTCCCGGCTCTCCGCGCGGACCCGGCAGGTCCTGGTCCGCCCCGAGGACTACTACGTCGCCCTCGTCGACTTCACCGCCGACCCGGGGCGGCCCCGTACGGTGCTCAGCGCCGACGTGGCGGTGACCGAGCGGGCCGACGGCGAGCTGGCGGTGGTGCTGCCCGACGGGTCCGAGTTCCCCGCGGTGGACGTGTTCTCGCACGTCCTGACCACCCTGGCGATGGACCTGTTCCAGATCCTGCCCGACGGGGCCGAGCACTCCCCCCGGGTCACCGTGGACCGGCTGGTGGTGGCCCGTGAGACCTGGCGGCTGCCGCCGCCCGACATGGACTTCGCCGAGGAGAAGGACGAGGCCCGCCGGTTCGTACGGGCCCGGCAGTGGCGGGAGCGGCGCGAACTGCCGCGGTTCGTGTTCGTCGTGCTGCCGACCGAGACCCGGCCGTTCTACGTGGACTTCGACAGCCCGGTGTACGTCAACATCCTCGCCAAGGCGGTCCGCAGGATGGCCCGCAAGGAGCCCGAGGGCCGGGCCGTGTTCACCGAGATGCTGCCGAGCCCCGAACAGGCCTGGCTGACCGACGACCGGGGCGAGGCGTACACCTCCGAGCTGCGCTTCGTGGCGGTGGACGAGGGCTGACCGCAGCGGCGTACCCAACGGCACGCCCCCCATACGGAGCGACGCGTACCGGCGGCGCGCACGGCAGAGCAACAGGCCGTGCGGGGCCGCCGTTGCGCGTTCTACCCCCCGGCGGCTGCGTGCGCGGCTGCGTCTTCTTCCCTACTGACGGATCTCCGCAGACAGCAGTGTTGAGGAAAACACCGCTTGGAGGCCCACAGTGAAGGTTGTCGCAGCGCACGGCGGACCGGCGAGGCACGGCAGCGAAGCCGGCGACGTCGTACGTGACGGTGACGGAGTGTCGTTCGCGCAGCGGAGGCTGTGGTTCCTCGACCAGCTCACCGGAGGCTCCGCCGAGTCCCTGCTCCCGCTGGCCCTGCGCATCCGCGGCGCCCTCGACGTGCCGGCCCTGGAGCGCTCGCTGGCCGGCGTCGTGGACCGGCACGAGGTGCTGCGCACCCGGTTCACGGCCGTCGACGGGGAGCCCGTACCCGTGGTGGACCCGGCGGGCCGCACCCGGCTGGCGCGGACCGAGGCGGGCAGCACCGAGGAGCTGTTCGACCGGGAGCTGGCTCGCCCGCTGGACCTGGCGAAGGAGCACCCGCTGCGGGCCACCCTCGCCCGCATCGGACCCGACGAGCACGTGCTGCTCCTGGTGGTCCACCACATCGCGGTGGACGGCTGGTCCTGGGACGTGCTGCTGCGCGAACTGGACGCCGGCTACCGGGGCGAGGCCGTGGACGCGCCGCCGCTGCAGTACACCGACGTCGCCCGGACCGAGGCCGGGCGCCTGAGCGGGCCGCGGATGGAGCGGCTGCTCGGGTACTGGCGGGAGCGGCTGGCCGGGGTCGCCCCGCTCGCGCTGCCCGCCGACCGGCCGCGGCCGGCGTTCTGGGACGGCTCCGGTGACGTGGTCCGCTTCGAGCTGCCGGCCGAGCTGGTCGCCGAGGTGGACCGGGTGGCCCGCGAGCAGCGCGCGACCCGCTACATGCTGCTCCTCGCGGTGTACCAGGCGCTGCTGGGCCGGTACTCCGGGCGCTCCGACATCGCCGTGTGCACCACCCTGGCGGACCGCGGGCGCGCCGAAGTGGCCGCTCTGATCGGCCCGTTCGTGAACACGATCGTGCTGCGCACCGACCTGTCCGGCGATCCGACCTTCGCCGACCTGCTGGGCCGGGTCCGGTCGGGGGCCCTGCGGGACTTCTCGCACTCCGAGGCGCCGTTCGACCGGGTGGTCGGCGAGGTGGTCACCGAACGCGACCTGTCCCGCCACCCGCTGGCGCAGGCCTCCTTCACCCTGCTGAACACCGTCCCGTCGGCGGCCCGTCTGGACGATCTGGACGTCGGCCTGGTGCGGACCCCGCTGACGGGCACCCCGCTGGACGTGTTCCTCGACCTGAGCCTGCGCGCCAACGGCGACATCGCGGCGCGGCTCCAGTTCTCCACCGCCCTGTTCGACCGGAGCACGATGGTCCGCTTCGCCGAGGGGTACGTGGAGCTGCTGCGCGCGGTGACGGCCGCGCCGCAGACCCCGGTGGCCGCACTCGCCGGGCGCCTGGAGCCGTTGCCCGGCAAGGAGCGGGCCCGCCTGGTCGGGATGGCGGGCTCGGGTCGCCCCGCACCGGCCGCGGCTCCGTTCGCCGTGGCGGGCGAGCCGAACGCGGTGGCCCTGGTGTGCGGGGAGAAGATCCTGCGCTACCGCGAGCTGGACGCCCTCGGCGGCGGTCTGGCCACCGCCCTGCGCGCGGCGGGCGCCGGCCCGGGGACCCCGGTCGGCGTGTGCGTGAAGCGCGGGACCGGGTCCGTGGTCGCGATGACCGCGATCTGGCGGGCCGGCGGGGTCTACGTACCGCTGGACCCGGCGCTCCCCGAGGAGCGGCTGCGGTTCATGGCCGAGGAGGCCGGGCTGCACTGCGTCCTCGCCGACGCCGCGACCGCGGACCTGGCCGGCGCGCTCGGCCCGCGGGTGCTGCGGGTGGAGGACGCCGGATCCGATGCGGGCGCCCCGCACCACGCCCCCGACCCGCGGGACCTCGCGTACGTCATCTTCACCTCGGGTTCCACCGGCCGCCCGAAGGCCGTCGGCATCGAGCACGGGGCGATCGACGCGCATGTCGCCGCCGCCCGCGAGGAGTTCGGGATCACGGCCCGGGACCGGGTGCTGGCCTTCTCGTCCTTCTCGTTCGACGCCTCGCTGGACCAGCTGCTGACCGCGCTCGGGTGCGGGGCCACCCTGGTGGTCCGGCCGGACGAGCAGTGGCTGCCCGCGCAGATCCCCCTGGTGGTCGAGCGGTACGGGATCACCATGCTGAACCTGCCGCCGACGTACTGGGCCGAGCTGGCCTTCTCGCTCACCGACCGCACCGCCGCCTCCCTCGCTCCGCTGCGCCTGCTGGTCCTCGGCGGGGAGTCCGTCCCGGCCGCGGCGCTGGCCGCCTGGCGGGCGCGGGCGCCGCACGTACGGGTGCTCAACGCGTACGGGCCGACCGAGGCCACCGTCACCGCCACCACCCACGAGATCGGCGCGGCCGGGGAGGCCGACCCCGGCCGGGTGCCGATCGGGCGGCCGCTGGGCTCCCGCCGGGTGTACGTGGTGGACGCGCACGACGAGCTCGTACCGGACGGCGAGAGCGGCGAGCTGCTGATCGGCGGCCCGGAGCTGGCCCGCGGCTACCTCGGCCAACCGGCCCTGACCGCGCAGAAGTTCGTACCCGACCCGTTCGGGGAGGACGGCGGACGGCTCTACCGGACCGGCGACCTGGTCCGCCGACTGCCCACCGGGGAACTGGAGTTCCTCGGCCGCACCGACGACCAGGTCAAGATCCGCGGCTTCCGCATCGAACTCGGCGAGGTGGAGGCGGCCCTCGGCGAGTGCCCCGGAGTGGCGGCCGCCGCGGTCGCCGTCGGCGCGGACGCCCAGGGCGGCAAGAGCCTGACCGGCTACGTGGTGGCCGGCCCCGACGGCCCGCTGGAGCCCGCCGCACTGCGCTCCTTCTGCGCCGGCCGGCTGCCGCACTACGCCGTGCCCGCGGACTTCGTGGCCCTCGACGCGCTGCCCGTGAACGCCTCCGGCAAGCTCGACCGGGCCGCGCTGCCCGCCGCCCGGCCGGACGGGGAGCGGGCGGAGCGGGACCGGGCGGCCGCGGGCGGCGCCGAGTTCATCGCGCCGCGCGACGCCACCGAGCAGGTGGTCGCCGGCATCTGGGCGGAGGTCCTGGGCGTCGACCGGGTCGGCATCGACGACGGGTTCTTCGACCTGGGCGGCCACTCCCTGCTCGCCACCATGGCCGTCTCCCGCATCGCGGAGCGGCTGGGCCGCGAAGTCGAGCTGCGCACCCTGTTCGAGAACCCCCGCATCCGCGAGTTCGGCCCGCTGGTGGCCGCGGCCCGGCAGGCGGGCGCCGCCACCGTGGTCCCGGTGGACCGCTCGGGACCGCTGCCGCTGTCCTTCGCGCAGGAGCGGATGTGGTTCCTGGACCGCATGTCCGACGTCGGCGACGAGTACGTGCTCTGGTTCTCGTGGCGGATGCGCGGCGGGCTCGACCGCGACGCCTGGCAGGGCGCCCTCAACGAGGTGGTGGCCCGGCACGAGGCGCTGCGCACCGCCCTGGTCGAGGTGGACGGCCGGCCCGCGCAGCGGGTCGTCGACGGGGTCCGGGTACCGCTGGTGTGGCAGTCGGCCCCGCCCGGGGACGACGAGGCCGTACGGCTGGAGCGGCTGCGCGCGGTGGCCGTCCCGTACGCCACCCGCCGCTTCGACCTGGCCGGGCCGCCGCTGCTGCGGGCGGGGGTGTGGGAGCTGGACCCCGAGGACCACGTGTCCGTCATCGCCTTCCACCACGCGGCGACCGACGGCTGGTCCAAGGACGTGATCATCGGCGAGCTGGCCGCGTCGTACGCCGCCCGCGTGGCCGGGCGCCCGGCCGAGCTGCCGCCCGTTCCGATCCAGTACGGGGACTTCGCGGTCTGGCAGCGCGACCGGATGGCCGGCGAGGTGCTGGAGCGGCAGCTGGCGTACTGGGAGGAGGCCCTGGCCGGCGTGCCCGTACTGGAGCTGCCGACGGACCGGCCGCGCCCGGCGGGCTGGTCGGGCCGGGGCGGCGCGGTCGAGATCGACCTGCCGAAGGAGCTGGAGGCCGCGCTCGGCGAGCTGGCCCGGCAGCACGGGGTGACCCGGTTCACGGTGCTGCTGGCCGTGGTGCAGATCGTGCTGGGCCGCTGGTCGGGGCAGCGGGACGTGGCGGTGGGCACCCCGGTCGCGGGCCGCGGACAGCTGGAGCTGGAGCGGCTGGTGGGGCTGCTGGTGAACACGGTGGTGCTGCGCGGGGACCTGTCCGGAGAGCCCTCCTTCACGGAGTTCCTGGGCCGGGTCCGGGAGTCGGTGCTCGGAGCCTTCGACCATCAGGAGGTGCCGTTCGAGCGGCTGGTGGAGCAGCTGCGGCCGGAGCGGGACCCGTCCCGCAACCCCCTGTTCCAGGTGATGTTCGACGTGCAGGAGAGCGCGGCGGCCGGGCCCCGGGTCGAGGGCCTCGACGTGGAGCACTTCGTCCTGCCGTGGGGTTCGGCCAAGTTCGATCTGACCGCCACCTTCCTGCTGTACCCGGACCGCTTCGCGCTGAACGTGGAGTACGCGAGCGACCTCTTCGACGCCGCGACGGTCACCCGGTTCGCCGGGCACGTGGGCCGGGTGCTGGAGTCGGTGGTGGCCGATCCGGAGCGGGCCGTGGGGCGGCTGGAGCTGCTGTCCGCCTCCGAGTACGCCGAGCTGGCCGGGGCGGCGGGCTCCGCGGCGGCCAGCCCGGTGGCGGCGCCGTTCGCCGTGGCGGGCGCGCCGGACGCCGTGGCGCTGCTCTGCGGGGACGAGAGCCTGACGTACGGCGAACTGGACGGGCTGACCGGCGGGCTGGCCCGGGCGCTCGCCGCCTCCGGGGTACGGCCGGGCACCCCGGTCGGCGTGTGCCTGCGCCGGGGCATCCGCTCGGTCGCCGCGATGGCCGCGATCTGGCGGGCGGGCGGGGTCTACGTACCGCTCGACCCCCGGCTGCCCGAGGACCGGCTGCGGTTCATGTGCGCCGAGGCGGGCGTGCACAGCGTGTTCAGCGACGCCTCGACCCACGCGCTGACCGCCGCCCTCGGACCGCGGACCGTCCCCGTCGACGCCGTCGCGCCCGACCCGGACGCACCGCACCACACCCCCGCTCCCGAGGACCTCGCGTACGTCATCTTCACCTCGGGCTCCACCGGGCGCCCCAAGGCCGTCGGCGTGGAGCACCACGCGCTGGGCGCGCACACCGCCGCGGCCCGCGAACTGTTCGGCATCACCGCCGACGACCGCGTCCTCGCCTTCGCCTCCTTCTCCTTCGACGCCTCGCTGGAGCAGGTGCTGCCGGCCCTCGGCGCGGGAGCCTCGGTCGTGGTCCGGCCCGACGAGGTGTGGTCGGTGGAGGAGCTCGCCGAGGCCGTCCGCACCCGGGACGTCACGGTCATGGAAGCCACCCCCGCCTACTGGGAGGAGATCGTCGCCCGACTCGACACCGTCGCCGGGGACCTCAAGGGCCTGCGGCTGCTGGTCACCGGCGGCGAGGCGCTGCCCTCGGCGCCGCTGGCCCGGTGGTTCGCCCACCTGCCCGACGTGCCCGTCGTCAACACGTACGGCCCGACCGAGGCCGTCATCTCGGCCACCGCCCACACCGTCACCGTGCCGGTCGAGGGCCGGGTGGCGATCGGCCGGCCGCTGGGCTCCCGCCGGGCGTACGTGGTGGACGCGCTCGACCAGCTGGTCCCCGTCGGGGTACCGGGCGAGCTGCTGATCGGCGGCCCGGAGCTGGCGCGCGGCTACCTCGGCCAACCGGCCCTGACCGCGCAGAAGTTCGTACCCGACCCGTTCGGGGAGGACGGCGGACGGCTCTACCGCACCGGCGACCTGGTCCGCCGACTGCCCACCGGGGACCTGGAGTTCCTCGGCCGCACCGACGACCAGGTCAAGATCCGCGGCTTCCGCATCGAGCCGGCCGAGATCGCGGCCGTCCTGGAACAGCACCCGGACGTGCACGCCGCGACCGTCCTGGTCCGGGAACTGCGGGGCGAGCGCGCCCTCGTCGGCTACGCGGCCGGCCAGGACGGGGGCCCGGACGCCGAGGCGCTGGCCGCCTGGTGCCGGACCCAGCTGCCCGGCTACATGGTGCCCGCCGCGTTCGTCCTGCTCGACGCCCTGCCCCGGACCGTGCAGGGCAAGGTGGACACCGCCGCCCTGCCCGATCCGCAGCTGCCCGCGCCGGCCGCGTCCGTGGCCCCGCGCACCCCGACCGAGGTGGTGACGGCCCAGATCTGGGCCGAGGTCCTGGGCCTGCCCGAGGTCGGGATCCGGGAGGACTTCTTCGCCCTCGGCGGCCACTCGCTGCGCGCCGTGGCGGCCGCGTCCCGCCTGCGCACCGCCTTCGACTGCCCGATCCAGGTGCGCGACCTGTTCGACCACCCGACGGTCGAACTGCTCGCCATCGAAGTGGAACGACAGCTCATCGACCAGATCTCCTCGATGAGCGACGACGAGATCGACCTGTCCCTGACCTCCGACTTCTGATCGCCGCAGCGATCCGAGCCCCGATCCCAGCCTTGATTAGGACGGCACTTGCGATGACCACTGCACAGGTCGAACCCTCCACCACCGCTTCCACGACGCCCGGCGGTCTCTCCCCGGCGGCCCGCCGGCTCCTCGAAATGCGCCTGCGCGGCAAGGCCGCCGCCGCGCCCGCGGGGATCCCCCGCCTCGACCCGCGCCCCGCGCGGTCCCCCCTGTCCGCCGCTCAGCAGCGCCTGTACTTCCTCGACCAGCTCGACCCCGGCGGCGTCGAGTACCTGATGCCCGCCGCCTGGCGGTTCACCGGCCCCCTGGAGACGGCCGCGCTGAGCGCCGCGATCGGGGACCTCGTCGCCCGCCACGAGCAGCTGCGGGTGGTCTTCTCCCACGAGGACGGGGTGCCCGCCCAGCAGGTGCTCCCCGCCGACGCCGCGGCCGGCCTCGACGTGGTCGACCTGCCCCCGGCGGTCCGCGAAGGCGGCCCCGAGGCGATCGCCGAGGCCGTACGGGAGGTGGCGCTGCGCCCCTTCGACCTGGCCGCCGCGCCCCCGTTCCGGGCCACCCTGCTGCGGATCGCCGCCGAGGACCACGTACTCGTCCTGGCCATGCACCACATCGTCTCGGACGGCTGGTCGCTGGACATCCTGACCGGCGACCTGAGCGCCTGCTACCGCGCCAGATGCCAGGGCCGGTCCCCGCAACCCGCCCAGGCGCCGGTCGACTACACCGACTACGCGCACTGGCAGCGCGGCGCCGACGAGAGCGCGGACCTGGACTACTGGCGTACGGCGCTGGCCGGCCTGACCCCGCTCGAACTGCCCACCGACCACCCCCGGCCCGCCGTGCGCACCTCCGCCGGCGCCGTGCACGCGGTCGAACTCCCCCGGGCGCTGACGGCGGCCCTGGCCGAGCTCGGCCGCCGGGCCGACACCACCTCGTACATGACCCTGATGGCGGCCTTCCAGGCGGCGCTCGCCTTCCACAGCGGCCAGGACGACATCGCGATCGGCACCGTCGTCGCCAACCGGGAGCGCCCCGAGATCGAGCAGCTGGTCGGGTTCTTCGTGAACACCCTGGTGATCCGCACCGACCTGTCGGGCGACCCGACCTCGGCGCAGCTCCTCGCCCGGACCCGGGAGAGCGTCCTGGGCGCCCTGTCCCACCAGAGCCTGCCGTTCGAGCGGGTCGTCGACGAGCTGAGCCCCGAGCGGGACCTGTCGCGCAACCCCCTCTTCCAGGTGCTGTTCTCGCACTCCGCCGCCGCACGGCAGGGTGGGTACGCCCTCGGCGGGGCGCGGGGCACGGCCTTCCCCATCGACCTCACCACCGCGAAGTTCGACCTGACGCTGGACGTCAGCGAGGACGCGGACCGCATCCGCCTGCAGTTCGTCTACCGCCCCGACCTGTTCGACGCGGCGTCGGTGGCCCGGCTGGCCGAGCACACCATCGCGGTGCTGCGGGCCTTCGCCGAGGCCCCGGACGTGCCGCTCGGCATGGCCGACCTGCTCACCGCGCGGGAGCGGGCCGCTCTGCTCGGCCCCGACGGCCCGGCGAACCGCCCGCCGGCGGGCGCCGCACCCGAGCCGGCCCCGCGGCTCGCGATGGAGCGCCTGGCCGAGCGGATCCGGCTGGCCCCCACCGCCGTGGCCGTCTCCGGTGGCGGCCGCAGCCTGACGTACGCCGAACTCGACGCGGCCTCGCTGGACCTGGCCCGGCGGCTGCGGGCCGCGGGCATCGGCCCGGAGTCCCTGGTCGGCGTCTGCCTGGGCCGCTCGGTCGACCTGGCCGTCGCGCTGCTCGGCGTCTGGCGGGCGGGCGCGGCGTACCTGCCGCTGGACCCCGCCCACCCGCGGGCCCGGCGGGAGTTCACGGTCGGTGACGCCGGGGTGGAGTGGGTGGTCGCCGACGCCGTCGGCCGCGCCGCGGTGGAGGGGCTGCCGGTGGGCCTGATCCCGCTGGAGGACGCCGCCGAAGGCCCGGGCGACGACACCTCCGACGAGACCGAGGACCTGCACTGCGGCGTGCTGCCCGGAGCGCGGGACCTCGCGTACGTCATCTACACCTCCGGATCGACCGGGCAGCCCAAGGGCGTCGAGATCACCCACTCCAACCTGGCCTGGCTGCTCGGCGCCGCCGACCGCCACTTCGACTTCGGCGCCGACGACGTGTGGACGCTCCTGCACTCCCCCGCGTTCGACTTCTCCGTCTGGGAGCTGTGGGCCCCGCTGACCTCCGGCGGCCGGGTGGTGGTGCTGACCGAGGACGAGGTGCGGGACCCCGCCGCCGTCCACGCCGTCCTGCGCGACGAGCGCGTGACCGTGCTCAACCAGACCCCGGCCGCCTTCAAGGGGTTGCGGGCCCATCTGGCCCAGCAGGGCGAGGAGTTCGGCGCCCTCGCGCTGCGCACGGTGGTCTTCGGCGGTGACGCCTTCGACGCCCGCGACTACCGCGACTGGTTCGCCGTGCCCGAGGGCGGGCGTCCCGCGCTGGTGAACATGTACGGGATCACCGAGACCACCGTGCACGTCACGTACCGGCTGATCACCGAGGAGGACACGGTCTCCCCCGTGTCCTCGCCGATCGGCCGCCCCCTGGCCGGCCAGCACGGATACGTCCTGGACCGGGCGGGCCGCCTGGTGCCGCACGGCACGGTGGGAGAGCTGTACGTGGCCGGCGGCGGCGTCGCCCGCGGCTACCGCAACCGGCCGGAGCTGTCCGCCGAGCGTTTCCCCCTCGACCCGTTCGGTCCGGCCGGGACCCGCATGTACCGCACCGGCGACCTGGTACGGGTGCTGCCCGACGGGCAGTTGGCGTACGCCGGGCGGGCCGACCACCAGGTGAAGATCCGCGGCTTCCGCATCGAGCCCGGCGAGATCGAGACCGCGCTGCGCGCCCTGCCCGGCGTACGGGACGCGGCGGTGGTGGCCCGGCCCGACGCGCACGGCGGGGCCCGCCTGGTCGCCCACGTGGTACTGACCGAGGGCCGGCCGCTGGACGCGCCGGACCTGCGCGACCGGCTGCGCCTGACGCTGCCCGAGTACATGGTGCCCGCGCTGTTCGTCCGGCACCCGGGGCTGCCGATCACCGCCAACGGCAAGGTGGACCGCACGTCCCTGGTGGCGGTGGCCGTCGAGGGGGCCGCCGCGCCCGCCGGACACGTCCCGCCGGCCGGTCCGGCCGAGGAGGCGCTGGCCCGCATCTGGTCGGACGTGCTGGGCGCCGAGCGGATCAGCCGTACGGCGAACTTCTTCGACCTGGGCGGCGACTCGATGCTGGCCCTGCGCGTGATCGGGCAGGCCCGCAACGCGGGACTGGGTCTCAGCGTCCCGGACCTCTTCCGGGCCCGCACCCTGGGCGATCTCGCCGCCCTGGCGACGGAGGCCGCCGGGGACACCGGCCCCGCGCCCGTGGAGCCCTTCTCCCAGCTGGACCCGGCCGACGCGGCCCGGCTGCCGCAGGGCCTCGACGACGCGTACCCGCTGACCATGCTCCAGGCCGGCATGCTGCACGAGATGCTGGCCGACCCGAGCCGCGGCGCCTACCACAACGTCACCGACCTCAAGATCACCGTGCCGGAGGGCTTCGACCTCGCCGCCTTCCGGGCCGCGGTGGACACCGTCGTACGGGGCCACAGCATCCTGCGGTCCTCCATCGACCTGGTCTCCTTCTCCGAGCCGCTCCAGCTGGTGCACGCCGCCGCCGAACTCCCCGTCGGCTACAGCGATCTGCGCGCTCTGCCGCACGAGGAGCAGTGGGCGTCCGTACGGGGCTACGTCGACGCGGAGTTCGCCCGCCGCTTCGACCTGGCGGCCCCGCCGCTGGTCCGCATCCACCTGCACCACCTCACCGACCGGGAGCTGCGGCTCACGCTCACCGACTGCCACGTGGTGCTCGACGGCTGGAGCCTGACCTCGCTGATCGCGGACCTGCTCGACCTGCACCGGCAGGCCGTGGCGCAGGGCCGGACCCCGCAGCTCCCGGCGGCGCCCCCGTACGCCGAGTACGTCGCGCTGGAACGGGCCGCGCTCGTCGACGAGGAGGGCCTGGAATACTGGCGGACGGCGCTCGCAGACCTGAGCCCGCTCCGGTTCACCCGGCGCGGTACGGAGGCCTCCGACGGAGGGCAGTTCGTGCACGAGGTGCGCCGCTCGTACGCGGCCCTCGCCGAGCCGATCGGCCGGCTGGCGCGGCTGGCCGGGGTGCCCCGCCGTACCGTCCTGCTCTCCGCGTTCCACCACACCATGAGCCTGTTCGCCGAGCGCGACGGCTCCGCCGGGGGGCACTCGGTCGGCCTGGTCACCAACGGCCGGCCCGAGGTGCCCGGATCGGACCGGATGCGCGGGCTGTTCCTCAACACCGTTCCGTTCGGCGTCCGGCGCCCCCGGGGCAGCTGGCTGGAGTACCTGAAGGCGGCGTTCGCCGCCGAGCAGGAGATGCTCCCCTACCGCAGGGTGCCGCTGGCCCGCCTCGCGCAGCTGCGGCCGGGTGAGCCGAGCCTGGCGGACACCCTCTTCAACTACGTCAACTTCCACCGGCTGTCGGGGGACAGCTGGGACGACTCGCTGGAGATCGCCCGCACGGCGTTCCCGCTGATGCTCAACGCGAGCGTGGAGTCCTTCACCCTCGACGTCGACCCGGACTACCTGGCCCCGGCCACCGCCGAGCAGCTCGCCGACCTGATGTGCGGGGTGCTGAAGGCGATGACCGAGCGGCCCGAGGCCGCGGTCACGGCGCCGACGCTGGCCGGCGAGGCGCGGATGCGGGCGCTGGAGGAGTGGGGCCGCGGCCCCGAGCTTCCGAACACCTCGCTGATGTTCCACGAGTGCGTGGCCGAGCACGCCGTGCTCACGCCCGGCGCGGTGGCCGTCCGGCAGGGCAGGCAGGAGGTCACGTACGGCGAACTGGACGCCTCCGTGCGCGAGTTGGCCGACCGGCTGCGGGCCCTCGGGGTCGGCCCGGAGGTGCCGGTCGGCATCTGCCTCGACCGGGGTCCGGAGATGGTCCGGGCCGTGCTCGGCGTGCTCCGCTCGGGCGGCGCGTTCCTGCCGCTGGAATCGCAACACCCCGCCGACCGGCTGAAGTTCATCGTCGAGGACAGCGGGATGCCGGTGCTGATCACCCAGTCCTCGCTGCTGGGGACGGTGCCGTTCGACGGCCCGACCCTGGTCGTGGACGATCCGGCGACCTGGGCGGCGCCCGCAGAGGTCCCGGTCCCGGCCCCGGCCCCCGCCGTCACGGCGGACAACGCGGCCTACATCCTCTACACCTCGGGCTCCACGGGCACGCCCAAGGGCGTCACCATCCAGCACCGCAGCCTGACCAACATGCTGGAGGGACAGCGCGACCTGTTCCCCGTGACCCCCGCCGACCGGGTGCTCCAGTTCGCCTCCCTCAGCTTCGACGTCTCCATCATGGACCTGACCTGGGCCCTGGCGAACGGCGCCCAGCTGTGCACACCGCCCCGGGAGGCGCTGCGCGCCGGCGCCGACCTCGCCGACACCCTGCTCGACTACGGGATCACCGTCGCGATGCTGGCTCCGAGCGCCCTGGCGGCCCTCGGCGAGGACCGCTTCCCCGCCCTGCGGACCCTCCAGGTGGCCGGCGAGGCCTGCCCGGCCGAACTGGCCCAGAAGTGGGCGCGCGGACGGCGGTTCTACAACGTCTACGGGCTCACCGAGACGGCCGTGTGGTCCGTCTCCACCCTCCTCAAGCCCGACTGCAAGCGCCCGCCGATCGGCTGGCCGATGCGCAACACCCAGGTCTACGTGCTCGACGAGGACCTCCAGCCGCTTCCCGTCGGGGTGCAGGGCGAGGTCTACCTCGGCGGGCGGGCCATCGGCCGGGGCTACGTGAACCGCCCCGACCTGACCGCCGCCGCGTTCGTCCCCGACCCGTACGGCGCCCCCGGCGGCCGGCTGTGCCGCACCGGGGACATCGGCGTCCAGCTGCCCGACGGAGCCGTGGAGGTCCTCGGCCGCCGCGACAGCCAGGTGAAGCTGCGCGGGTTCCGCATCGAGCTCGGCGAGATCGAGCACGGGCTGCGGGAACTGCCCGAGGTGCAGCAGGCGGTGGTCCTGCTGCGGCGGGACCTGCCGGAACCGGCACTGGTGGCGTACGTGGTGCCCGAGGAGGGAGTGGAGCCCGTCGTCGAGCCCTTCCGCCGGGCGCTGCGGGCCAAGGTGCCCGCGTACATGGTCCCCGCGCGGTTCGTCTTCCTCGACGCGATGCCCGTCAACAGCAGCGGCAAGGTCGACAAGAAGGCCCTGCCGCTGCCCGCGGCCGACCGGCTGGGCAGCGCCACCGACTACGTCGCGCCGGGCACACCGGCCGAGATCGCGCTCGCCGAGGTGTGGCGCACCGTCCTCGGCATCGAACAGGTCGGTGTCCACGACGACTTCTTCGCCCTCGGCGGCAGTTCGCTCTCCACCGTCCGGGTCGCCGCGCAGGCGGCCGCCCGCGGCCTGAGCGTCTCCGTACGGGACCTGCTCGAACTGCCCACGATCGCCCGGCTCGCCGCCCGCGCCACGGAGGCGGCGGCGCAGGCGGCCGACGCCGGCGCCGGGGCCGCGCAGGCTCCTTCCGGCGCGAAGGCCGTCACCTCGGAGGTCCGCCTGCGCGAGGGCGACGGCGCCCCCCTGTGGTGCGTCCACCCCAGCGGCGGCAGCGGCGCCTGGTACGTGCCGCTCGCCCGGGCCCTTGCGCCCGGACAGCCGGTCCGGGCCTTCCAGGCCCGCGGCCTGCTCGGCGGGGTGGACCCGACCACGATCGCCGGGATCGCGGCCAACTACGCCGCCGAGATCGCGGCCCACGGCGGGCACGGCCCGCACGACCTGCTGGGCTGGTCCATGGGCGCCAACATCGCCCTGGAGATGGCCACCCAGCTGCACGAGGCCGGTCACACCGTCGCACCGCTGACGCTGATCGAGCCGCACCTGCCCCACCCGGCGGCCAGCGAACGCCTCGCGGCGGTCGGCCGGGACATGGAGCGGGGGCTGCGGATGCGCGACCGCGTCCGTACGCTGGCGCCCTCCCCGGAGCGGGAGGCGGCCGTGGCCGAGCTCACCGCCCTGCTGCTGGGGGCCGGCATGAGCCCCGGCGAGGCGGCCCTGGTCGAACAGGCCCCCATCGAGGTCTGGCACTCGCTGCTGACCGCCCTGTCCGACTACGTCCTGCGCCCCTACCCCGGCCACGTCCACCTCCTGGTGGGCAGCGCGGCCGCGGAACTGCCCGACGGCGAACCGATGCCCGGGCTGGACGTGGACTTCCGCACGTACGTCGAGCGCTGGCGCGAGATCGCGCTCGGCGGGCTGACCGTCCACGTCACCGAAGGCGACCACATGTCCATGATGTCCGAACGGCTGATGCACAAGACCGCTGCTGTGCTCGGCCGGATCCAGTCGGAGGCACGCCGATGACCGTCCTGACCACGAACACGAACACGAACACCGACACGACCACGATCGCGGACATGTCCCCCCTGGTGTGCCCGGTCACCGGGCGGACCGCCCCGCCGGCCGCCCCGCTCGCCGCCCCGCAGATCACGCCGGCGGCCCCCGCGGCCCCCTTCACCGAGCGCTACCTCCTCGACCCCGCCGTCAACGCGGACCCGTACGGGTACCTCAACTCCCTGCGCGACCACGACCCCGTCCACTGGTCCGCCATGCACCGGGCCTGGCTCGTCACCGGGCACGCCCAGCTGATGCACTGCCTGCGCGCCCCCGCCGTCTCCGCCGAGCGGGTGCGCCCGCTGATGGACGCCGTGCCGGAGGGCGCCCGCGAGGACGCCGAGCGGGCCTTCGGGATCCTGTCCCGCTGGATGGTGTTCAACGACGCCCCGCAGCACCGGAGGCTGCGCCAGGTGTTCCAGGAGCAGTTCGCGGCCCGCTCGATCGGCCGCTACCGGGCCTTCGTCGAGCGCGCCACCCGCGCCATGCTCACCCGGCGGGCCGTCCCCGGCCGGATCGGGGACCTGGTCGCCGACATCGCCCGCCCGCTGCCCGCCCTCGTCTTCGCCCGCTGGCTGGGTGTCCCCCAGGCGCACGGCCCGTCCTTCTGGTACTGGAACGCCCGGGTGGGCGACCTCGTCCTCGGGGCCGCCCAGGAGGAGCGCGAGTACCGCACCTCGCTCCAGTCCCTGGTCAACCTGGACGACTACCTCGCCGACCTGGTGAAACAGCGCCGCGCCGACCCCAAGGACGACCTGATCAGCGCCGTGCTGGCGGGCGGCCAGATCGGGAAGTCGGTCAGCGAGGAGGAGTTCGTCGGGATGCTGACGCAGATGGCCTTCGCCGGCGGCGAGACCACCAGCAACCTCATCGTCAACGCCGTGCTCGCCCTGCTGGAGCACCCCGAGCAGATGGCCGCCGTACGGGAGGACCCGGCCCTGGTGCCGATGGCGGTCGAGGAGGCCATGCGCTTCGACGGCCCGTCGAAGATGTCGATCCGCACCGCCGCCCGGGACTTCGACCTCGACGGGCGCTCCGTCCGCGCCGAGGACCGGCTGTTCCTGGTCACGGCGGCCGCCAACCGCGACCCGGCCCGCTTCCCCGACCCGGACGAGTTCAACGTCCGGCGCGGCAGCGCCTCTCACCTCGGGTTCGGCTTCGGCGCGCACTTCTGCATCGGGGCGGCCTTCGCCCGGCTGGTGGCGGGCGCGGTGGTCGACGTACTCGTCCGCGAGTACCCGGGGCTGGAGCTCCTCGACCAGCAGCACACCTGGCAGCCCTCCCTCCTCAACCGCGCGCTGACGGCCCTGCCCGTCCGCTACTGACCGCCCGCGCCACCGGCCGGGCCGCCCGACGGCGGCCCGGCCCGGCCCCGGCCCAACGAAGGGTTCGTCCATGGCCTCCACCCTGGTGGACGCGCGGCAGCGGCTGAGCGCCCCCGCCCGGCTGCCGTCGTTCCGGCTGCTCTGGCTCGGGCAGTCCCTGTCCCTGCTCGGCGACGGGTTCAGCTACATCGCCTTCTCCTGGATCACGCTCGGCCTCACCCAGTCCACCCTGGCCCTCGGCTACGTCCTCGCCTTCCAGGCGGTGCCGCGGGCCCTGCTGACCCTGGTCGGCGGCTCCCTCAGTGACACGTGGTCCTCGCGGACCCTGATGAAGCTCTCCAGCTGGGCCCGGGCCGCCCTGATGGCGGCCGTGGGCCTGGCCGGTCTGGCCGGATCCCTGACGCTGTGGATGCTGTGCTGCGCCGCCGCGGCCTTCGGCGCGGTCGACGCGTTCTTCCAGCCGGCCCGGGCGTCGATCCTGCCGTCGGTGGTGGACAAGGAGCAGCTCGCCCCGGCCAACGCCCTGCTGGCCGTCGGCACCAAGGTGGCGGCCGTGCTCGGCCCGGCCGTCGGCGGCATGGTGGTGGCCTTCTCCAACGCCCCCATCGCCTTCCTCGTCGACGGGGTGTGCTTCGCGCTCTGCGGCCTGTGCGTCGCGGGGATCCGCCCGCTGCCCCGCCCCGCCGCCGAGGGGGAAGGCCCGGCGGCGGACGGACGAGCGGCGGCCGGAGCGGCCGGGAGCGCGGGTCCGCCGAAGGCGGAGGTCTCGCTGGGCACCCGGATCCGCGCCGGGCTGCGGTACGCCTTCGAGGACCCGCGGATCCGTACGATCCTGGCCGTCGACGCGGCGGTGACCTTCTGCCAGGCGGGGCCGTTCACGGTCGGCTTCGCCACCCTGGCCAAGGTCGACCTGCACGGCGGCTCGGCCACCCTGGGCCTGCTCAACGGCGCGCTGGCGGGCGGGGCGATGCTCGGCACCCTGGTCGGCGGGGCCGTGAGCAGCCGCCCCCGGATCGGCCTGCTGATCGCCGCGCTGGCGGGCTGGCTCGCGATCGGCACGGGCCTGCTCGGCCTCGCCGGCAACACCGCGGGGGCTCTCGCGACGGTGCTGGCGATGGGATTCGGGATGGGCTTCCAGGGGGTCTTCGGCCTCAGCTGGATCCAGCGCACGATCGACGGCTCGGTGCTGAGCCGGGTGATCTCGGTGGACATGGTGATCGGCTACGCGGTCGCCCCGCTCTCGCTGATCGTCTGCGGAGCCCTGGCCCAGTCGGGCACGGCCCCGATGTTCGCCGTCTCGGCGGCGGTCCTGGCGGTGACGGCGATCGGCATCCTGAGCTCGCGCACGGTCCGCGCGATGCGGTGACCGGACATGCCCTACGGCACCGATGCCTCCAGGGACGCCGAGAGTTCGCAGAGCGCGGCCCGGTTGGTGCGGCCCGTCTTGGTGCCGAGGGCCGCGATGTGCTTCTCGACCGTACGCGGCGAGATGTAGAGGCGGTCGGCGATGTCCTTGTTGCCCAGCCGTTCCGCGAGGAGCCGGAAGACCTCGTACTCGCGGACCGTGACGCCCTGCGTGCGCAGGACGTCCGGGATCGTGCTCGACCCCGTACGGCGCTGCCGGCCCGGGGCGCCCATCCGGCGCAGGGCCGCGCGGCAGGCGTTGGCGACGGTGGCCACACCGCCCTGGTGGAAGTGCTCCTCGGCCTGGCGCAGCCAGGCCACGGGCTCGCCCCAGCCGTCCTCGTACGCCGCGTCGGCGATCAGCCGCAGGCCCAGGTGGAGGGCGGTGGCGTACGGGGCGGCGACGCGCAGGGCCTCGGCCACGGCGGCCACGGCCTCCTCGGGGCGGCGTTCACGGCCCAGCAGGACGGCGCCGGCGAACAGGACGAACTGCCGGTTCCAGCGCATCCGGCCGGGTGCGGTGGCGGCGATCTCCTCGTACGCGGCGCGGTCGGCCTCCCCCGACAGCACGTCCAGGAGCAGTCCGATGCCGTACCGGCCGCTGAGGTAGTACGTACTGGGGTTGGCGTCCTCCAGGTCGGCGACGGCCCGCAGCTCGGCGACGGCGCCCGGCCGGTCCTCCTCCATGAGCGCGCAGAAGGCCCGGGCGAGGCCGAGGGTCAGCGGTTCCTCCTGGGAGCCGGCCCCGTCCCACTCGGCGAAGGTCGTGAGGGCGCCCTCCATCGCGGGCCGGTCGCCCCGGTGGGCGGCCAGCGCGGCCCGTGCCATCAGGACGTACCGGGTGGCCGGGGCCAGCCGCAGGCGCTGTACGACGGCCAGGCACTCGTCGGCGGACTGCTGCGCGGCGGTGAACTCGCCCCGCAGGACGGCGTCCAGGATCAGGATGCCGTCGATGGTGTGGACGATGTTGGCCGAGCCGAGCCGCTGGGCTTCGCTCCGGGCGGCCAGCAGGGGGGCGGTGGCGCCCTCGGTGAGCCAGTAGTTGCCGCCGATCCGGGTCAGCGCGTACATGCGCTGGAGCGGGAGCCGGTGCTTCTCGGCGGTCTGCAGGGCCGATTCCAGCAGGGCGGTGGCCTCGTCGAAGTCCCGTTCGCGGGCGAGGGTGGCGAGGAGTTCCAGGGCCTGGCAGGCGACGGTGGCCAGGCCGTGCCGCTGGGCGGCCTGGAGGGCCGAGTTGCCGAGTTTCTCGGCCAGTTGGGTGCGGTCCTGGCCCGGGGTGTCGAGCGCGAGGTAGGCGGCGGTCACGTCGATCGAGGCGGTGCACCGCTCGTCGGGATGGGCGCCCAGGAGGGATCTGGCCTGGGTTATCTGTCTGTTGCCGTCCTCCCAGCGGCCCGCGGTGTGCGCCACCTTGGCGAGGCGGGTGTGCAGCGCGGCGAGCCGGGTGGCGCTCAGGCCGCTGCCGCCGAGGGTGTGCAGGTTCTCCGCGAAGCCGAAGGCGCGGGCGAAGTCCCCCGCTTCGGCGAGCGCGGGGAGCAGGGCCTCCAGGGCGTCGGTGCGACCGGCCGGGTCCTGGCTGGCGGCGAGCAGCCGTTCGGCGCGGCTGAGCAGGGTGATCGCGGAGCTGATCCCCCCGGCCGCGAGGGCACGCCGCCCGGCGTCGGTGAACAGGCGCCCGGCCTCCGCGTCGTCGCCGGCCTGGGAGCGCAGCTCCGCGACCAGGGGGCACCAGTCGCCTTCGAGGTCGGGGTAGAGCGCCTGTACCGCGTCGGCGGCGCGGCCCGACATCTGCGCCCGGTTGCCCGGGGTGAGCTGGGTGTGCAGGGCTTCGGCGGTGAGCGAGTGGCGGAACGCGTACCAGTCGGGGGCGGGTTCGTCGGGGACCACGAGCTGGGCCGCGACGCCGGCGTGCAGGTGGCTGAGCAGCCCGCGGTCGTCGATGCCCGTCATCCGCTGGAGCACGGTCAGCGGGAAGCGGCGGCCGATCACGGCGGCCGCGGAGAGCAGGGTCAGCCCCTGCGGGCCGAGCCGGTCGATGCGGCGCAGGATGCCCCGGGCGAGGGCGGTGGAGACGTCGCTGCGCAGGTCGCCGACGACCCGCCAGCCGTCCTCGAAGCGGACGAGGGCGCCGCTGCCGATCATGCCCTGGAGCAGTTCCTCGACGAGGAAGGGGCTGCCGGCGCTGTCGTCCCAGAGCCGGTCCAGGGCCGCCTGCGGGACGAGTTCGGGTTCGGTGTCCAGCTGGGCGGCGATGACGGCGCCGACCTCGGGCCGGGTGAGCGGGGCGAGTTCCAGTACGGTCCCCACGCCGCGCCGGCGGGCCGAGTCGGCCATGTCGAGCGCGTCGCAGGGCTCCGTACGGATGGTGGCCAGGAGCACCACGTTGGTGTACTCCAGGTTGTCCACGAGGTATTCGACGACCGCGAGCGTCTCGGGGTCGGCGTCGTGCAGGTCCTCCAGGAGCAGGAGCTGGCCGTGTTCCTTGCCGGTGGCGATGAGGAGCCGCAGGACGGCCTCGCCGAGGATGACCATGGAGCTGTTGTTCTGGGCCTCGCTGCTCCAGTCCGGGATGATCCTGCCGAGCGCGGGCCGGTAGGGGCCCAGCGGCAGGTCGTCCAGGGGTTCGCCGCTGCGGAAGAGCGACATCAGCGCTTCGGTGAGTGGCCGGAAAGGGACGGTGGGGCCGGTGGTGCTGCTCCGGCCGCGCAGGGCCCGCATGCCCATGCCGAAGGCCATGCCCACGGCTTCGGCGGCGAGCCTGGATTTCCCGATCCCGGCCTCGCCGACCAGGAAGACGACCCCGCCGCGGCCTTCGCCCGCGTCGCTCAGTGCCTGCTTGATCTCGCGCAGTTGCGGGTCACGACCGACGATGTACCGCGAACGGGAACGCATGTCCGCAATCTAGTTCATGGGATCGGCCGATTGTGCGACGAAAGTTGGCCGTTTCGAACAGGGGCGGGGTGAAGATCCGGGAGAGATCCGGAGAAGATCGGACACGCGACTACCAGGTGACGTTCGGGGCCGAGACGCTCGTGTCGATCGTGCTCAGGGTGATGACTATGCCGCTGGTGAGCACCACACCGGCCAGAGCACGGGCCCGGGCGCACGCCTTGTTCCGTCCCGACAGGGTGATCCCGCCGGCCGGGTCCTCGGTCCGCGCCTCGGCGGCGGCCGTGGCGGCGGCCTCGTCGGCGGCGACGGACTGGGCGTTGACCTGGGTCTTCTGCATGGTCGTGAGTACCTTTCTCGATGCCTGATGGGGAGTGGTGCTCAGTGCTGACGTGCCGAAGTGCTGGAGTTCCGAAGTACGGGGTGCGCTATGCGGGTTCGAGGAGCAGGACGGACGGGACGCGCTCCGGGAAGCCCAGCCTGAGCAGGGCGTATCCGATGCCGGAGAGCCCCGTGAGGAAACCGGGGGACGGAACGTGGTCGGGGGTTCCGCAGCGCCGGCCGTGGTCCTCCAGGCGGCCGAGAATCTCCCCGGCCCGGTGGCCGAGGGCGGCCCGGGCCCCGTCGTGGCCCTGCCCGGCGAGCACGCCCAGCAGTTCCAGGGATCCGAGGGCGCCGCGGTGCAGGCTGAGGTCGGGCGATGCGCTGGGTGCGCCCAACAGGGCCGCGCACCGGTCGAGTTCCGCCGCGGGGACCGGCCGCCCGGCGGCCCCGAGCGCGTCGGAGCCGAGTGCGCCGGTACCGAGTGCGCCGGAGCCGAGTGCGCCGGTACCGAGTGCGCCGGAGCCGAGTGCGCCGGTACCGAGTACGTCGGCGGCGGCCAGCGCGGTGCCCGCGAGGCCCGTGTGCCAGCCGAGGTCCTCGGGGCGGAGCAGGGCTTCGTCCAGTGCCGGGCGCAGCAGGGCGGCGCCGGTCCGGGCGTACGCGGCCCCCGGCTCCCCCGCCTCCTCCAGGGCGGCGGCGTAGCGCAGCAGGGCCCAGCCGATGCCGGCGTCGCCGTGGGCGAAGCCGGGGGCCGCGGGGCGCTGTCCGGCGAGCCCCTTCTCGGCCCGGACCAGCAGCCGGTCGGCCAGCCGCCGGGCCACGCCCCGCGCCACCGACCCGTACGTGCGCTGCGCGGCGACCGCGGCGGCCAGGGCTCCGGCGAGGCCGTCGGCCAGATCGGCCGGCCCTTCGGTGCCTTCGCCGGTGTCGGCCAGGGCGGCGCGCTCCAGGGCGGCGAGCGCGTCGGGCAGGCAGTCGCCCAAGCCCTGGCCCTTGCCCTGGCCCTCACCCTCGCCGAGCAGCGGGGCCAACCGGGCCGCCGTGTAGACGATGCCGCCGATCCCGTGCAGGGCGCCGGGTCCCACCGCGGCCCCCAGCCCGGGGTCGGCGGCGAGCGTGGCGAGCAGCGCGGGCAGGGGCCGTACGGCCCGCCGGGCCAGCGCGGTGTACCGCTCGGCCCCGGTCAGGGCGCCGAGCTGGGCCAGGAAGAGCGCCACTCCGCAGTAGCCCTGGGCGAGCCCGCCGCCCATCGGCAGGACGGCCCAGTGATCACCGGACACCTGCTCCAGGCCGAGCCAGTTGACGCGCTCTTCGCCGTGCACCGCCCGCGCCGCGATCTCGTCGGCGATCCCGCAGGCCGCGGCCAGCAGCCGGGAGGGCTCGGGTACGACGACCGGCGCGGCGGGCCCGGACAGGGTCGAACGGGGGCCGCCGACCATGAGGTTGGCGCCGGTGACGGCGAGCGTCGCCGAGATGATCCACTCCTGGTCGTGGCGGTCCACCTCCCCCATGGCGGCGATCTTGGCGCGGGCGGCCCGCAGGCTCGGGGCCGGCAGCACCCCGTCGAGGCGGGTGCCCCGGGAGGTCCGCAGCGCGGTGTCCGAAGGGTGGTGGAAGAAGAGCGGTACGTCCCCGGACCACAGGTCGGCGATCTCGTCCTCGATCAGCCGCTGCCGTGCCGGGTCGTGCTCGGATTCCGTCCAGAGCACGGCGAGTACCGTGTCCCGGGTCAGCGCGTCGCGCAGCAGGTCGGGGTGGGTGGACTCGTCCAGCAGGGTCGTGTAGAGGCGGGTCGAGCGGGCGATCAGTCGCCCCGGGCTGGTCGCCCAGCGGGCCAGCAGCCCGCCGTCGCCCTCGCCCGCTCCCGCGCCCTCGGCCGTTTCGGTGCCGAGCAGTTCGGCCCGGTGCTCGGTGATCGCGTCGTACCCGGCCCGGAACCCCTCCAGTAACGCCGCGCGGTGGTCGGCGTGACCGGCCGTCCTGCCCTGCGGGCCCGGCCGGTTCTGCCCGGCCTCGGTGGCCACCGGAGCGCGCAGCAGCCGCATTTCGTCCGTTCCGGCCGCCTCCCAGCGCAGTCCGTCGCTGGGGTACGAGCCGCCCTCCCCGCCGCCGAGGGCCGAGATGTCCATGGCGCCGTTCTCGCCGATCAGCAGGCTCGGCAGCAGGCAGGTGCGGTACACCGAGGCGGCCAGGGCGTCCGCGGCCGGGTCGGAGCCGCAGGTCACGGCCGCCGGCAGGCCGGCGTGGAGCAGGGTCTCGGCGTCCACCAGCACCGGCTGGTCGCCGCAGGCGATGACGTTCTCGTAGTGCATGTCCACGCCGTCGACGGCGTAGAGCAGGGCCAGCAGCGCGCCCTGGCGCCGGTAGAACCGGTCCAGTTCGGTGGGCGAGGCGCACCAGCCGTGCTCGATGAACTCCAGCCAGCCGTAGCCCTCGCCGCGCACCGAGCGCGGGGTCCGCAGGCCCAGGCCGGCCACCTTGGCGTTGGCCCAGCCGACCGCCTGGTCCAGCAGGACGTGCTGGTCGAGCGGCCGGGGCTTGTAGACGACGGTCGCGCCGCCGGCGAAGCGCAGCAGGGCCACGGACCGGTTGCCCTGGTGGACGTCCCCGCGGCCGAGGTCCACCCGTACGAGGGCGCCCGGGTCCGTTCCGTGCAGCAGGCCCGCGACGATCTCCGCGCGGTCGGCGGCGAAGCGCTCGAACAGCTCCGCCGTGGCCGAGGCCGCGTGGCCGCAGGCCTGGCCGAGCATCCGCCCCAGCACCGGGTACCGGGTGAACAGCTCGGCGAGGCCCCGGCGGGTGCCGAGCCGGGCGAGGAAGTCCGCGAACCGCTCCCGCGGGGTCTCCCCCGCCAACAGGCCCTCGGTACGGGCCCGGTGGAGCTCACGGACCAGGGTGCGGGCGGACTGGCGGATCAGCCGGTCGCCGAGCCGCTCCTCGAAGGCCTGCCGCACGGCGGCGAGTTCGCCGTCGTCGAGGTCCAGGCGTGCGCCCGCCTCGGCCCAGGCGGAAGCGATCAGCGGGCGCAGCGCGGGCAGGAACACCGCGGCGCCGTCCGCGTCGGCCGCCGCGCCGAGCCCGGCGGGACGCCCGGCAGGACGCCCGGCGGGGAGTTCGACCGGGGCCCCGGCCACCATCCGCTCGATGGAGCGGGCCCACTGCGGCTCGGCCGTACGGGCGGCCAGCCGGCCGGGGGCCTCCGCCGCGAGGGCGTAGGCCACGCCCTCGGTGGTTCCCAGGCTCGCCAGCCGGGCCGCGAAGCCGTCCGTGTCCCCCAGGGACCAGGATGCCGGTCGGCCGTGGGGGGCGTCGGCCGGTGCGGGTACCGGGGCACCCGGGGCGGCGAGCCGCTCCCGCAGGTTCAGGGCCCGGGCCCACCAGGAGGGGGCCAGGCCGCCGACCTGGGATTCTTCGGCGGTGGTGGCGGTGTCAGTCACAGGAGAAAACTCGCAGAGTGCGGGGGCGCGCGCATGGGGGCCGATCCCCCATATTCCGTGGGACCGCCCCCATGGGGGCGGCGGGCCCGCCGTACGGGGTGGTGCGGCGGCCGGCGGGGAGGCCCGCGGCGTACGGGTTCCGGCAGGTCGCGGGCGGCTCGGAAGCCTGCCCGCGCGGGATCCGGGCCGGTGCGGGCGCTCCCGCGCAAATGTGGGGGCCGGGGCCCGATGCCGCACCGGGTCCCCGACCCGCAGCCTGTGTGCAGTGCCCCTTCCGCCCTGTCCGGCACCCCGGCCGGCGGATGATCATCGGAGGACCTGGTGGGAGTACCCGTCCCTGTAGACGTCGTCGCATTCGACCCCGTGCTGGAAGCCGGAACCAAGAGCACCCTGTTCGCCTGCCCCGAGGTGTCCCTGACCGTGCCGGGCGAGGCCGCGCGGGTCGTGGTCATGACCGTGGACCAGGTCGGCCGGCCCGAGCTCGACGTCCTGCGCACCGTCCGCGACACCCCGGCCCGCCCCGATGTGGTGCTGGTGGCGGGCGAGTTGGCGCCCGACGGCGCCCTGCACGCCATCGCGGCCGGCGCCCGAGGACTGCTGCGCCGCCGCGAGGCGGACGTCACCCGCCTCTCGCGCGCCGTACTGGCCGCCTCCCGCGGTGACTGCACGCTGCCGCCGGACCTCCTGGACCGGCTGCTGGAGCGCTCCGGCGCCGGCGGCCGGGCGGGCGGCTCCGACGGGGGCGCGGACCCGTGGGCGGCGGCGGGCCTGAGCGACCGGGAGCGCAGCGTGCTGCGGCTGGTCGCCGACGGCCACGAGACGAACGAGATAGCCAAGCAGTTGTGTTACTCGCCGCGGACCGTGACGAGCGTCGTCCACGACATCACCCAGCGGTTCCGGCTGCGCAACCGCGCGCACGCGGTCGCCTACGCGATGCGGGTGGGCCTGCTGTGAGCGCCGTCGCCGAACTGACACGCGAGACGTATGAGACGCGTGAGATGCATGAGGTGCGCGAGAGGCGTGAGATCGCGCCCGTACGGATCCCCGCGACCCCGGACCGGCTGAGCCTGCTGCGCCAGGCCGGGGACGGCCGGATGCCCTACCCGGCCCTGGTCCGGCTGCTCGGCGCGGCCACCTCCGCCGGAGCGGCCACCGCCGCGGCCGCCGACTCCGGCGCCGCCTCCGCGAGCGCTCCCGCGGCGGCCCGGTCCGCGGCGGCCCCGCCGGACGCCCCCCGGCTCACGGCCCGCCAGACCGCGGTGCTCACGCTGATGGCGGAGGGCCACGGAAACGCGGTGATCGCCCGCACCCTGTCCTGCTCGGAGCACACCATCAAGAACGTGATCTACGAGCTCATGTCCCGCCTCCAGGCCCGCAACCGGGCCCACGCCGTCGCCCGTGCCGTCCGCCACAGCCTCATCTAGCGGTGTCCGGCACGGAACCGCGACCGGACCGCCGCGCGTCACCCCGGGCGGCTCCTCCCGGAGCCTGCGGCACGGTCCCGCGGGGCCACGCGTGCCGCACGCCGCCGCGGTTGTGGAGGAGACAGGGTTGCGGGCCACCATGAGAACCGAAGTGGAGAAGATAGCGAACCAGGTCGCCCACGACGTCTTCGTCCGGTGGGAGGAGGCCTCGGTGTCCCGGGCGGTCCGCGCCGCCCTCGAACGCGAACGGGCCGACCTCGTCAGGGAAGTGACGGAGAAGACCGGCTTACTCGCCGCCGAGGCGGCGAAGAAGGCCGCTGGCGAGTCCCAGGAGCGGGCCGTCGCCCGCGCCGCCCTGCGCGCGGTCGAGGCCGTGCTCGCCACCCGCCGCGACAAGGACGAGAGCGCGGTCCGCGCCCTCGCCGCGCAGGCCTCGCGCGACGCGGTGCTGGACGCGCGGCCGGAGTTCGTCCGTACCGTGCACGAGGAAGTGGCGAAGGCCCTCGCCGATTTCACCCCGCCCGTCGTCCACGTGACGCTCCCGGCCCGGCCCGTCGTCGAACTCGACGCGGACACCCACCGGGTCCTGCCCGAACTGCTGCTCGCGCTGCACGCGCGGTGCCACGTACTCCTCGTCGGGCCCGCCGGCACCGGCAAGTCGATGATGGCCACGCACGCGGCGCAGGCCCTCGGCCTCGAACTCCAGGCCCTCTCGCTGGGGCCGACCACCCCCATGAGCAAGGTGTTCGGCTACTTCGACGCACACGGCAACTACCACGGCACCCCGTTCCGCCGGGCGTTCGAGCACGGCGGCGTGATGCTCCTCGACGAACTCGACAACGGCCATCCGGGCCTGCTCGGCGAGCTGAACCAGGCCCTCGCCCTGCGCACCTGCGCCTTCGCCGACGGCATGGTGACCGCCCACGAGGACTTCCTGCTGATCGCGACGGCCAATACGTACGGACACGGCGGCGACCACCAGTACGTCGGACGGCAGGCGCTGGACGCCGCCACGCTCGACCGGTTCACGGTGATCGACGTGCCCATCGACACCCGGCTGGAGTACCGGCTGGTGCTGGCGAACGCCCCCTCCCGGCCGGACGACGCGCGCAGGCTCCTCCAGGAGGTCCGCACCCTGCGGGCCGTCGCGGCGCAGAAGCGGCTGCCGCTGGCGTTGTCGCCGCGCGCCGGGATCGACGGGGCCAAGCTGCTGGAGGCCGGTGCGAGCCTGGACCAGGCGCTGCGGTGGCGGGTGACGCGCGGTCTGTCCGCGGCCCACCGCACGGCGCTGGGCCTGGACGGCCCGGAGGCGGGGCGGGAGCCCGCGCCGTGACGGAGCACGTGCTCGCGCCGATGCTGTCCTGGCAGGAGTTCCTCGACGCGGCCCGGGCCCCGGAGAGCATCCCGGACGGCTCGGGGCGGCACGGCCGGACCGAGTGGGCCGGGGCGACCTGGGAGGAGGCGCTCCGGCTGGCGGTCGACGGATGGCACGTCCCGCTCCAGGAGCAGGAGATCACCGTCGGCGCCCTGCGGGAGCGGGCCGGTCTCGGGACGCCCGTCGTCTCGCTGGAGCCGGTGTGGGACGTGACCGGCAGCGAGGTGGACATCGGCGCCTACCTCGCCGGGGAACCGGAATGCATGGTGGACTCCGTGCCCCGGCGCGTCTCGCGGCAGGGGAAGGTGGTGACCTTCCTGATCCCGTCCGTGTACGACCACACCACGCCCCACGAACGGATCCGCAACCGGGGGCTGGCGCTGGCGGCCCTGTGCGCGGCGATCGTCGAGGCCGGGCACGGGGTGGAGATCTGGTCGGGCTTCACGACCCGGGTGCGGCGGGACTCCGGGCCGTGCTCCGCGGTGGCCCGGGTGATCTCGTCCGGCGAACCCCTCGACGTCGGCCGGCTGATCTTCGCCGTCGCCCACCCGGCCATGCTGCGCCGGCTGTGGTTCGCGGTGTGGGACGGCGGGGACGCCGGGA
This sequence comes from Streptomyces sp. WM6372, assembly GCF_001279655.1. Classification (NCBI taxonomy): domain Bacteria; kingdom Bacillati; phylum Actinomycetota; class Actinomycetes; order Kitasatosporales; family Streptomycetaceae; genus Streptomyces; species Streptomyces sp. WM6372. Next base: position 56,267 of record NZ_LGDB01000181.1, read on the forward strand.
CCGCCGCCCTGTTGAAGGCCGCCCAGTACGGCGTCCCGCAGCCGTGCCGCCCGTCGGACCTGCCCGACGGGATCACCGAGCCGTACGTCTTCCCGTACCTGGAGCCCGACGATCCGCAGTGGCGCGACCTGGACACCGCCCTGGCCTGGTGCCGCGGGATGTTCGCGGACCTCGGCCTGATCCAGCCCCGCGGCGCGGGGTGAACCGGGCCCCGGGCGGGGCGGGGGCTGAGCCCGGCCGGTGCCCGTCCCCGTCGGCGTCAGCCCTCGTCGGGGGTCAGCCGCAGCGAGATGGAGTTGATGCAGTAGCGCTGGTCGGTGGGCGTGGGATAGCCCTCGCCCTCGAACACGTGCCCGAGGTGGGAGCCGCACTTCGCGCACAGGACCTCGGTGCGGACCATCCCGTGCGAGACGTCCGCCTTCAGCTCGACGGCGTCGGAGTCCTTCGGGTCGTAGAAGGACGGCCAGCCGCAGTGCGACTCGAACTTCTCGGTGGAGCGGAAGAGCTCGGAGCCGCAGGCGCGACAGGAGTAGACGCCCGCCGTCTTGGTGTCGGTGTACTCACCGCGGAACGCCGGCTCGGTGCCGGCCAGGCGCAGCACCTGGTACTCGGACGGCGTCAGCTCCGCCTGCCACTGCTCGTCCGTCTTCTCGACCTCGTACGACATGACTCTCCCGCTCCCTCGTTCTCAGTCCGTCAGGCGGGCGAGGATCGCCGGACCCAGGTCCGTGACGTCGCCCGCGCCCATGGTGAGAACGAGATCACCGGGCTTCGCCATTCCCGCGATGACGTCGGCGACCTCGGCCTTGTCGTGCTCGGCGGTGACGTCGGCGCCGGCGCTGCGGGCGGCCGCGATGATGATCTCGCTGGTGATGCCGGGGATCGGGTCCTCGCGGGCCGGGTAGATGTCGAGGACCACGGCGGAGTCGGCGAGGGCGAGGGCCTGGCCCATCTCCTTGCCCAGCTCCTGGGTGCGGGAGAAGAGGTGCGGCTGGAAGACGACCAGGATGCGGGAGTCCCCGGCGGCGCCGCGGATGGCCTCCAGGTCGGCGGTCATCTCGGTCGGGTGGTGCGCGTAGGAGTCGATGACCTGCACGCCCGAGGCCTCGCCCTTGAGCTGGAGGCGGCGCTTGACGCCCGTGTACTTGCCGAGGGCGGAGGCCAGGTTGTGCACCGGGATGCCGAGGGCGACGCCGGCGGCGAGCGCGGCGACGGCGTTGTGCGCGTAGTGGCGGCCGGGCACGGAGACGGTGAAGGTGAGCATCCGGCCGTCGATGAGCACGGTGACCTCGCTGGTCAGACCGCGCGGGGTGATCTTCGTGATCCGGACGTCGGCGCCCTCCTCCTCGCCGTACGTGACGACGTTGAGGCCCTCCGCGCCGCGGACCCGGGCGGCGATCTCGGCGGCGCCCTCCTGGCCGTGGGCGACGACCAGGGTGCCACCGGGCACGATCTTGCCGACGAAGGTCTCGAAGGACTCGTAGATCTCGTCCATCGACGCGTAGTTCGCGTGGTGGTCGAGCTCCGCGTTGAGGATGATCGCGACCTGCGGGGTGTACTTGTGGAAGCTGCGGTCGCTCTCGTCCGCCTCGGCCACGAAGATGTCGCCCTCGCCGTGGTGGGCGTTGGAGCCGGGGGCGTCCAGGTCCCCGCCGATGGCGTACGAGGGGTCCAGACCCAGGGCCGACAGGGACACCGCCAGCATCGAGGTGGTGGTGGTCTTGCCGTGCGTACCGGCGACCGCGATCGGCCGCAGGCCGTCCATCAGGCCGGCCAGGGCGTCGGAGCGGTGCACGACGGGGACGCCGAGCTCGGCGGCGCGCGCCAGCTCCGGGTTGTCGGCGCGGATGGCACTGGAGACGACGACGCAGGTGGCGTCGGGGGCGAGGTGCTCGGCCGCGTGCCCGATGTGGACCGTGGCGCCGTGGGCGCGCAGCGCCTGGGCGGTCTCGGAGTCCTTGGCGTCGCTGCCGGCGACCTGCGCGCCGCGCTGGGCGAGGATCTTCGCGATGCCGGACATGCCGGCGCCGCCGATGCCGATGAAGTGCGGGCGTTCCATGGCGTTCGGCAGGCCGGGCGGCGTCATACGGGATCTCCCCAGGGTGCGGGTCGGTACGGAGCGGTACGGGTCGGTCGCGTCGGGGGTCCGGGCGGTGCGGACCGTCGTCCCGCCGTCGCCCCGGCGCGTGTGTCGGACGCCAGCCTATTCGTTGTGGGCGAAGAGCTTGAGCACCGGAACCCCGACCTTGTGGCGCGCGCGGGAGGCCCAGTCGCGGTGGAAGAACTCCTCGACGAAGTGCGGGGCGGTCAGGACGATCACCTCGTCGGCGTTCGACTCCTCCACGACGGCCTTGAGTTTGTCGAGCGGGTGGTCCTCGATGATCTGCCCGCTGGCCTTGGCGCCCTTCTTGCGCAGGGCCTCCAGGGAGTGGGCGAGGGCCTGGTCGGCCGGGCCGCGGGCGGCCTGGCCCTCGGGTACGTCCGCCTCGTGGAGCGCCTCGGGGAGCTCGCCGAGTGCCACGTCGTCGATGGCGCGCAGCAGCCGGTCCTGGTCGCCCCGGGGCTGCATGAGGACGAGGAAGGAGACCGGGTCGTCCCCGTGCAGGCTGGTGACGAAGTCCACGTCGACGCTGGTCAGCGGCTGCTCGATCATCAAAACGCTCGTGAACACGGACGCCCTCTCCTTCATGGGCCGGGGCCGGTCGGCCGGCCCCTGCGGAAACCATCCTGCCCCGCTCTCACACGGGGCCCTGCGTGGACATATCTGCCCAGGTATGTGCCCACCGGAAGCTAAGCGGAACAACAAATTCCGCCCCTTGTCAGATCCGACGGTAGCTCGTGTAGAGGAACCCGGCCTCCTCCAGTACGGAGGCGGGCGCCAGCCGGTGCGGCACCGCCACCGGGGGCCCTCCGGAGATGCGCTGGGCCCCTCCCGCGGCCAGCATCGGCGAGATCGTCAGACACAGCTCGTCCAGCGCGTCGGCCGCCACGAACTGCCCCAGCAGCCTCGGCCCGCCCTCGGTGAGCTGGCGGCGCAGTCCCCGGTCCGCGAGCTCCGTCACGATCCGGGCCGGATCCACGGCCGCTCCGTCGCCCGCCAGGATGACCTCGGCCCCGGCCGCGGCGGCCGCCGCCACCCGTTCGGCGGGTGCGGCCGCGCCGGTCACCACGAGCGTCGGCACCAGGGGGGAGGTGAACAGCGGCAGGGAGAAGTCCAGGTCCACACTGGCCGTGATCACCGCGATGGCGGGCGCGGGGCCCTGCCCGGCGGCCGCGCGCCGGGCCGCGAAGGCCTCCCGGGCCCGGGCCGGGCGGTACCCCTCCTGGCGAACCGTTTCGGCGCCGACGACCACCACATCGGCCAGGGCCCGCAGGGTGCCGAAGATCCGCATGTCGGTCTCGCTGGAGATCGGCTGCGAGCGCCCGTCGTGCTGGGCCGCGCCGTCCAGGGTGGAGACCATGTTGGCCCGAAGCCAGTGGCCCTCCGGGCCGAGCGCCGGGTACGCGTACGCCTCCGCCAGCTCGTCCAGCGACCACGCGCGGTCACTGAGGTCCGCGGGGGCTGATGACGGGTCGGCCGATGTCTGATCGGTCACAGGGAACAGGCGTCGCATCGGTGCAGTGTGCCACGCCCCGTAGAGTTAAGAGCTGTGTCAACATCACTCTCCACCTCCGGATCCACCTACGGGCGACCCCCGATAGCCGGCCCGGCCGACGCCGGCCCGCAGGCCCTGTGCGCCCGCGAGCCGCGGGTGCCCGCCGAACGGCTGGTGGCCGAGATGGTGCCGCCGCCGCGATTCGACTCGGTGCGCTTCGACACGTACAACCCGGACCCCGGTCAGCCGAGCCAGTCCGAGGCCGTCACCGTGCTCAGCGGCTTCGCCGCCGGGCTGGGCGGATCCCACGCGAGCGGCGGGGGCAAGCGCCGCTGGTTCGCGAAGAAGGCCCCGGTGTCCACCGCCCCGCGCGGGGTCTACCTCGACGGCGGCTACGGCGTCGGCAAGACGCACCTGCTGGCCTCCCTCTGGCACGCCACCCCGGCCGAGCCCGCGCTCAAGGCCTTCGGCACCTTCGTGGAGCTGACCAACCTGGTCGGCGCGCTGGGCTTCCAGCAGACGGTCCAGACCCTGGGCGGCCACCGCCTCCTGTGCATCGACGAGTTCGAACTGGACGACCCGGGCGACACGGTGCTCGTCTCCTCGCTGCTGAGCCGGCTGGTCGAGCAGGGCGTGGCGCTGGCCGCCACCTCCAACACCCTGCCCGGCAAGCTCGGCGAGGGCCGGTTCGCCGCCGCGGACTTCCTGCGGGAGATCCAGGGGCTCTCGGCGCACTTCCGCCCGCTGCGCATCGACGGCCAGGACTACCGCCACCGCGGCCTGCCGGAGGCGCCGGCGCCGTTCTCGGAGGAGCAGGTCACGAAGGCCGCGTACGCGACCGAGGGCGCGAGCCTGGACGACTTCCCGGGGCTGCTGGAGCACCTGGCCAAGGTCCACCCCAGCCGGTACGGCGCCCTCACGGACGGCATAGCGGCGGTCTGCCTGACCGGCGTCGGCCCGGTCCCGGACCAGTCGACGGCGCTGCGGCTCGTGGTCCTGGCGGACCGGCTGTACGACCGGGAGATACCGGTCCTGGCGTCCGGGGTCCCCTTCGACAAGCTCTTCAGTGAAGAGATGCTGAACGGCGGCTACCGCAAGAAGTACTTCCGGGCCATCTCAAGGCTCACCGCACTGGCACGCGACGCGAAACCCCTGGTGTCCCAGTAGGTTTGGGGACGCCGGCCGACCCGTCAACGGGGCGGTCCGGCAGTTCCCCACTTCCTCCGAAGGGATCCACGATGGCCACCACGCGTACCGCGCACACCAACTGGGAAGGCAACCTGCTCAAGGGTGCCGGCGTCGTCACCCTCGACTCCTCGGGTCAGGGTTCGTTCGACGTCTCCTGGCCCTCGCGCGCCGAGGCCGCGAACGGCAAGACCAGCCCGGAAGAGCTGATCGCCGCCGCGCACTCCAGCTGCTACTCGATGGCCCTCTCGCACGGCCTGGACGGCGCCGGCACCCCGCCCACCCGGGTGGAGACCAAGGCCGACGTGACCTTCCAGCCGGGCGAGGGCATCACCGGCATCCACCTGACGGTCCGCGCGGAGGTCCCCGGCCTGGACGCGGAGGGCTTCGCCGCCGCCGCCGAGGACGCGAAGAAGAACTGCCCGGTCAGCCAGGCCCTGACGGGTACGACGATCACCCTGAGCGCGGAGCTGATCTAAGGGTTCGTCCGCCCCGGCGCGTCCGGGGCAGGGGGGCGCAGGCCCGTGGTACCACGGGCCCGTCACCCCCCTCGCCCCGGGAGCCGCCGATGTCCGTCACCCGCCGCACCCTGCTCGCCGGCATCGCGTTCAGCGGAGCGCTCGGCTCCCTCTTCGCCGGCAGCTCCCCCGCCGTCCCGCTGCCCCGCCGGGGGTACGGCCCCCTGGTCCCCGACCCCCACGGGCTGCTCGACCTCCCCGCCGGCTTCCGCTACCGCGTGCTCTCCCGCGCCGGCGACCCCCTGCGCTCCGGCGAGGGCCCCGTACCGGCCAACTGCGACGGCATGGCCGCCTTCGACGCGGGCTCCGGCCGTGTCCGCCTCGTCCGCAACCACGAGAACCGCACCACCGCCGCCCTCCGCGTCCCCGCCGTCGACGGCCTCACGTACGACCCCCAGGCGCTCGGCGGCTGCACCCTCCTCGACCTCGACCCCGGCGGCGGCGTCACCGCCGAGCGCGTCGCCCTCGCCGGCACCGCCGTCAACTGCGCGGGCGGCCGCACCCCCTGGAACACCTGGCTCAGCTGCGAGGAGACCGAGGACCGCGCCGGGACCTCCGGGTACACCGAGGACCACGGCTACGTCTTCGAGGTCGACCCCGCCGACCCGCACCGCTGCGGCGCCGTCCCGCTCACCGCCATGGGCCGCTTCGCGCACGAGGCCGTCGCCGTCGACCCGTACCGCGGGACCGTCTACGAGACCGAGGACGCGTTCGTCGAGCCCTTCGGGCTCTTCTACCGGTTCCTGCCCGCCCGCCCCCTCGCCGGCCCCGGCTCCCTGCGCGCCGGGGGCACCCTCCACGCCATGCGCGTCCCGGGCCTCGCCGACCTCTCCCTCGTGGACGAGCCCGGCGCCGAGTTCCCGGTCGAGTGGGTTCCCGTACCGGACCCCTCGGCGGCCGGGACCCCCATCCGGTTCCAGGACTTCGGGCCGGGCGGGATCACCCACGCGCAGAAGCTGGAGGGCTGCTACTGGGGCGACGGCGGCGTCCACTTCGTCTCCAGCTACGCCCGCCGCGTCGAAGGCGCGCCCGCCGACCACCACGGCCAGGTCTGGTTCCACGACCCGCGGCGCTCCACGATCCGCCTGGACGTGCTCTTCGGCCCGGCCACCGACATCCAGCTGCCCGGGGACTCCCCCGACAACATCTGCCCGGCCCCGGACGGCGGCCTGATGGTGTGCGAGGACGGCGGCGGGGCCCAGTACGTCTTCGGCGTCACGCCCGGCGGCGAGGTCTACCCGATGGCCCGCAACGCCGACGACATCGGCCGGCCCGGGGCCCCGGAGTGGGGCGAGTTCGCCGGGGTCACCTTCTCCCCCGACGGGCGGACGATGTACGTCAACGCCTATACCCCGGGGACCACCTTCGCCGTGACGGGCCCCTGGCACTGACCCGGCCGCCGTGCCCTCGCGACCCCGTCCGATGTGATGGAGGATCGGAGGGAATCGACCGGATCGGGGTAGGTGGCGGCGGTGGCCAAGGAGAGCAGGAAGAACAGGAACGACAGGAACGACAAGAAGAACAAGAACGGCAAGAAGAAGGACGTCCCCCTGCGCCCGCTGCTGCGCGCCCCGGCCGGTGAGCGCCTCGACCTCGGCACCTTCGACCCCGCCGCGACCCCCGGCGGCCCCGCCGGCAAGGCGGCGGGCCTCGCCGCCACCGCCGCGCTGGCCGAGCCGCTCGCCTCCCTCCAGGAACGGCTGTTCGCGGCGAGCACCGCGGGCGGGCGCCGCCGCGTCCTGCTCGTCCTCCAGGGCATGGACACCAGTGGCAAGGGCGGCACGGTGAAGCACGTGATCGGCCTGTTCAACCCCTCCGGCTGCCGGATCAGGTCGTTCAAGGCGCCCACGCGGGAGGAGCAGGAACACCCCTTCCTGTGGCGCATCAGGAAGGCCCTCCCCGTGCCGGGTGAGATCGGCATCTTCGACCGCTCGCACTACGAGGACGTCCTCATCGCACGGGTGCGCGAGCTGGTGTCGCGCAGTCACATGAACCGCCGCTACGCGCAGATCAACCGCTTCGAGCAGTCCCTCGCGGACGACGGCGTCACCCTGGTGAAGGTCTTCCTCCACATCAGCTACGAGGAGCAGCGCGAGCGGCTGCTGGAGCGGCTCGACAACCCCGACAAGCACTGGAAGTTCAGCCCGGTCGACATCGACGAGCGCGGCCTGTGGCCCGAGTACCAGCACGCGTACGAGCTGGCCCTGCAGCGCTGCTCGATCGACGCCGCGCCCTGGTACGTCGTCCCCGCGGACCGGAAGTGGTACCGCAACTGGGCGATCAGCACGCTGCTGCTGGAGCATCTGGAGGAACTGGATCCGCGCTATCCCGCGGCAGGTTTCGACGTGGAGGAGAGCCGCGCCCGGCTGCTGCGGACCTGATGCCCGTCACACGGGCGGGCGATTCGTATGCCTGCCTCCGCGCCGCTGCGGTCTGCTTGGCAGATGGTCATATATTTTGCGTCCGTGACCCTTTCTGTGCGCAATGTGGCGGTCGCGGCCGCCCTCAGTGCCGCCCTCTGCACCGCTCTCGCCGGATGCGGAGGCGGCGGCGGCACCTCCGCGTCCGGCTCCGGTTCCGGCCACCAGGCCGCCCGTATGGGCACCCCCGGCGCCTCCGCCCCGCCGTCCTCCGGCGCCTCGGCCGCCGCGCCGCAGGCGGCCGGCTCCTCCCCGGCCGCCGCCCCGCCGCCCGCCAAGGCCCCGACCCTGGCGCCCGGCCCGAACGGCCTGACGCCGGTCTTCGAGCGGGCGAAGCAGCAGACCGACAAGACCGTCGCGCTGACCTTCGACGCCGACATGACCTCCGACCAGGGGCCGCGCGCCGCGGGAGGAGAGCACTTCGACAACCCCCAGCTCATCGCGACGCTGCGCACGCTCAAGGTGCCCTCGACGATCTTCATGACCGGCCGCTGGGCCGAGGAGTACCCGGACCAGGCCAAGGCCATCGGCACCGACCCGAACTTCGAGATCGCGAACCACTCGTACAGCCACCACGCCTTCACGTCGCCCTGCTACGGGCTCCCCGCACTCGACGCGGCCGCCGCCCGGGCCGATGTGGACCGGGCCTTCGCCGCCTTCCGTACGGCCGGCGCCGTCAACACGGTCCCGTACTTCCGCTTCCCCGGCGGCTGCTACGACGACGAGGCACTGCGGGCCATCTCCACGGCCAAGGTCACGGCCGTCCAGTGGGACGTGGTCAGCGGGGACGCCTTCGCGAAGGACCCGGACGCGGTCGCCGAGCAGGTCCTCAGCGGGGTGAAGCCCGGCTCGGTGGTGGTCATGCACTGCACGCGCAGCGCGGCCCCCGTCACCGAGGAGGCCATCCGGAAGATCGTCCCGGGGCTGCGGGGGCGCGGCTACCGCTTCGTGAAGGTCTCCGAGCTCATCGGGAAGTAGGCGGGGGCGCGCGGCCTCAGCCGGAGCAGGCCGAGCGCTGCGCGTCCTGCCACTCGCACACCGGACACAGCACCCGGCCCGGGGTCGCGACCCCGTACTCGGTGGGCTTGCCGCACTCCACGCAGTCCGCGTACGGCGGCCCGGCCACCGGCCCCACGGGAGCCGCCGGGGCGGCGCAGTACGACTCGGTTCCGGCCGGCGCGTCCACTTCGTCCATGCCCGCGAGCGTACTCAGCCCCGCCGCGCGCTGACGAGGCAGGCCACGGCGCCGGCCCCGCAGGCCAGCACCAGCGCCCCCGCGAAGGCCGCCACCGGAAGGGCCACGGCCTGCGCCCGGGAACCCTCCACCAGCGCGGTCACCGCGCTGCGCGCCGGGGAGCCGGCCGCGCCCCAGGCCAGCAGGGAGCCCAGGCCGCCCGCCAGCACCGCGACCCCCGTCGAACGCAGCAGCGGCCGGCTGCACAGCGCCCCCACGGCCGCGCCGGTCAGCGCACACGCGAGGGCCGCCAGCACCCCGGCCGCGGCGGCGGTCTCCGGTGCCACGTGTTCGGCCCGGCCGGAGTCGGCGATCAGCAGTACGGCCGCCGTGCCCGCGGCCCCGGCGAGCAGCGCCCCGGCCAGCGCGGTGAGCAGGGCCGCCGCGTGCACCCGTACGGGACCGGCCGCAGCGGCCGCGCAGTCGCGGGCGGCGTCGGGCTCGTTGGTCACGCAGACCCGGACCAGCCAGGCCGTGATCGGGACCAGCCCGGCGGCCGCGAAGCCCAGTGAGTCCAGCAGCGGGTCGCCCGGCCGCACCCCGGCGGCCAGGAAGGCCGCGTACAGGAGGAGCGGGGCGATCCAGCGCTGGGAGCGCAGCAGCAGCGCGCTCTGGTAACGCAGCAGGCCGGTCACGGCAGTTCCTCCACGGCGCGGATGTGCCAGGGCGCGGGCGCGGTGAGCAGTTCGCGCAGCACCGCGTCGGAGCGGGCGGCGGGCACCGTCAGCAGCAGGCCCCCGCCGGGCGCGGGCGCGGCGGCCAGCCCCGGGGGCGGCTCGGCGCCCGGTGGCCCGGCGGCCTCGATCCGTACGTACGCCCCCGCGTCGGCGGGCTCCCGTACGGGGACCAGCGCGGTCCCCTCGACCCGGTGGTGCGCGTCGGCCGCACCGGCGAGCCGCGCCGGGTCGTGGTCGACGAAGACCACGGTGCCCCCGGCGGCGGTCCGCTCGGCGACGGCCCGGTCCAGCTCGGCGCGGGCGGCGGTGTCGAGCCCGGTCCAGGCCTCGTCGAGGACGAGCAGCCCGGGCTCGGCGAGCAGCGCCTGGGCGACGGCCACCTTCTGGCTGCTGCCCTTGGAGAGTTCGGCCAGCGGGGTGCGCGCGTACGCGGCCGCGCCGAACCGCTCCAGCCAGTGGCCCGCCCGGTCCGCGGCCTGCGCGCGCCGCAGTCCGTGGACCCGGCCCATGTGGGTCAGGTAGGCCGTCGCGGTGAGCGGCAGCGCCGCCGGGAAGCGCTCGGGCACGTAGGACGTCCGGCGCGGGCGCCCGGTGATCCGCCCCTCGGACGGGGTGTCGATCCCCGCGACGATCCGCAGCAGGGTGGACTTGCCGCCGCCGTTGCGGCCTTCGACGCGGACGAGCGCACCGGGCGGCAGGTCCAAGTCGACCCCGCGCAGCACCCAGGGCCGCCGCACTCCGTAGCGGCGGCCCACGCGGTCGAGTTTCAGTGGGCCGCCGCCGTCTCGGTGACCTCGCTGGGGCGGACGATGACGAAGCCCTCGCCGCGCAGCATCAGCTGCACGGCCTCGCCGGAGCCGCCGCGGATCATCGAGCCGACCGACTGGGACCGGTGCAGGCCCGTCTCCAGCTGGGCGCTCCAGCCGACGACCGCGTCGGTGTCCACGTACACCGGGTTCTGTGCGGTGACCGGGATGATGATCGGGTGGCCGTCGCAGACCAGGGCCAGCTTGCCGGTGCCGGTGAAGAGGCTGTTGAAGAGGCCGCCACCGGTCATGCCGGCGCCCTTCAGCATCTTTATCTCGTAGGAGAGCGTCGGGTCGAAGCAGAGCACGTTGCGGCCGTTGACGGTCAGCGAGTCGCCCGGCTCGAAGTCGACGATGAAGCAGTTGCCGGCCTGGTGCGCGAACCAGGCCTCGCCCTGCCCGCGTACGGACATCAGGGCGAGCCCCTCGCCGGTGACGGCGCGCTTGAGCATGCCGCCTATGCCCTGGCCCTTGCGCTCGAACTGGAGGTTCCCCCGGAAGGCGACCATCGAGCCCTGACGGGCGAGCATTTCACCGTTGACGGTGTACTTCACGGACTTGGCGTTCTGCAGGGTCATGCCCGGAGCGGTGGCCGGCTGGGCCAGGTTCTCGGACGCGAAAAGGTCGCTCTTCATGACCTCGATCCTCGCCCGGCCCGGGCCCCCTCGGCATCATCCTGAAGGCGGAGCCTGGCATCCTTGGCGGGATGAGCAGCCAGCACGAGAACCACACTTCAGAGGTACCTGCGGTCGGGGCGGACAGCCCGTTCCGGCAGGAGCGCATCGCGCGCGACGAGGCGCCGCAGTTCGTGCTGCCGCTGGTCGTGCGGATCGAGAAGACCGAACCGCCCGCCCGGACGGACGCGCTGGAGACGGCTGCCCGGGCCGTGCTGGTCCTGCTGACCGACGAACGGGCGCGGGGCGAGGGCGAGTGGGCCGAGGCGGTCCGGGACTGGCAGGACGCGCGGATCCGGAAGGTGGTGCGGCGGGCGCGCGGGGCGGAGTGGCGCAAGGCCGGGACCCTGCCCGGTGTCACCGTGCACGGTGACATGGCGGAGGTACGGGTCTTCCCGCCGGTGCCGTTGGACGGCTGGCCCAAGGAGCTCGCGAAGCTCCAGGTCTCGGGGACCGACCTGGACGACCCGGAGCCGGTCGCCGCGGCCGCGCCCGGCATTCCGGTGCTGTGGCTCAACCCGGACCTGGAGATGTCCGCCGGCAAGGCGATGGCCCAGGCCGGCCACGCCGCGCAACTGGCCTGGTGGGAGCTGACCGGCCCGGAGCGCACCGCCTGGCGGGATTCCGGTTTCCGGCTGGCCGTACGGACGGCCGCGCGCGAGCGGTGGGCCGAGCTGAGCGGGAGCGGACTGCCGGTGGTCCGGGACGCCGGATTCACGGAGATCGCGCCCGGTTCGGCGACGGTGGTCTCCGACCACCCGGCGCTCCGGGCCCGGCTCGCCGGGGGCGTTTGCCCCTGACCCGCCCGGCCGGAGGCGCCGACCGGGAACCTCAAATGTTGCTCTGAACGTCCCTCTCCGCGATTGGCCCGACTCCGTCGGGGCCATCACATCGGCACACGACCGATGAGAGGGGGCGAGGGGACATGAAGACCATGGCGCACCTGGGGGTGGGCATCGGATGGCGGCCGGAGATCGCTGACGCGGTGGAGCGGCTGCCGGGCCTGGACTGGGTCGAGGTGGTGGCCGAGAACATCTGCCCCGGCCACCTGCCCGCCCCGCTGCTGCGGCTGCGCGAGCGCGGGGTGCGCGTCGTACCGCACGGGGTCTCGCTGGGCCTCGGCGGCGCCGGCCGGCCCGACGCCGCGCAGCTGGCCGCCCTCGGGGAGCGGGCCCTCGCGCTGGGGGCGCCGCTCGTCACCGAGCACATCGCCTTCGTACGGACGGCCTCGCCGGCGCTGGAGGCGGGGCACCTGCTGCCGGTGCAGCGGACGCGGGACGCGCTGGACGTGCTGTGCGAGAACGTCCGGATCGCGCAGGACGCGCTGCCGGTGCCGCTGGCCCTGGAGAACATCGCCGCGCTGATCTCGTGGCCCGGGGAGGAGCTGACGGAGGCGCAGTTCCTGACGGAGCTGGTGGAGCGGACGGGGGTGCGGCTGCTGATCGACGTCGCCAACCTGCACACGAACCGGGTGAACCGGGGCGAGGACCCGTTCGCCGTGCTGGACGCGATCCCGCTGGAGGCACTGGCGTACGTGCACGTCGCCGGGGGCGTGGAACGGGACGGGGTGTGGCACGACACGCATGCGCATCCGGTGCCGCCGGTGGTGCTGGACATCCTCGCGGAGCTGCGCAAGCGGGTCTCCCCTCCCGGCGTGCTGCTGGAGCGCGACGACGAGTTCCCGGCCGAGGCGGAGCTGGCCGGGGAACTCGCCGCCATCCGGGAGGTGGTGGGCCCCGCGGAGCGGTCCCCCACCCGCCTCTCCTGCGTTGCCCGGCCCCTCCCCCCGGCGCCCCGCCCGCCCGCGGAGCCGGACCAGCGGGCCCGGACGGGCGTCGGGGTGGAGCAGGCCGCGCTGTTGTCGGCGCTCGTGGCGGGGACGCCCGTGCCCGAGGGGTTCGACCGGCAGCGCGTACGGGTGCAGTCGCGGGCACTGGCCGCCAAGCGGGCCGGGGTCGTGGCGAGGCTGGCGCCCGAGCTGCCCGGGATCCTGGGCGGTGAGGACCCGTACCGCGAGGCCTTCCTCGCGTACGCCCGCAACCGGCCCATGACCGCCGGGTACCGCAGGGACGCCCTCGACTTCGCCGAGCACCTGCTGATCCGGGACCTGCCCGCCGACCCCGCCGCCCGGCGCCGGCTCACCTCCTGGTGGCAGGACCGGGTCGGGGCACGGCCGCCGCGCCGGATCGTGCGCTGGGCCCGGACGCTCGTGGGGCGTGCGGCATGAACGTTCTCGCTGTCGCGATCTGGGTCGCCGTCATCGTCTCCACCCTCCTGCTGTTCCTCGGCGTACGGCACTCCCGGCCGCGGCCGGTTCGCCCGGCGCCGCGCCTGCACGACCTGTCCGAGGCCGCGTTCATGGCCGGCGGCCCCGGCGCGGTCGTGGACAGCGCGCTCGTCTCGCTCCTCGGCGACGGCCGGCTCGTGGCCGGCGGTCCGGGGATCGTGGCCCTGCGGACCGGGGCGCGGGCCGGCGACATCGCCGAGCGGGCCGTGTTCGAAGCCCTGCGGCAGGCGCCGTCCGGCTGGCTCTACCAGGTGCGCTACGCCGCCATGCTCGACCCCGCCGTCCAGGAGACGGGCGATGCGCTCGCCGCCCGGGGGCTGCTCGCCGTGCCCGGCTCCGGGCGGCGGTGGCGGCGCTGGGGGCTGGCCCAGGTCGTGGTGTGCGCGGTGTGGGTGGTGGTCTCGCTGCCGCTCACGTTCGTCGCGCTGGCGCTCCAGCCCGGCGCGCAGGTGCCGTTCGTCTTCAAGGTGCTCCCGGCGCTGCTGGGCGGGATCGTCATGGGATGCGTCCTCGCCGCCCGGGCCCGGCAGCGGCTCACCCCGGCGGGGCGGGCCGCGCTGCGCGAGATCCGCACGCACTACATGAACGACCAGACCCCGCACGTGCAGACGGCCCTGTACGGGCTGCGGGGGCTGCGGGACCCGTACCTGCGGGGGCAGTTGGTACCGGCCGTGCGCGGTACCCGGCTGGCGGCGGCCCAGGCACGCGGCGCGCGACGCGGTGCCCCGTCGTCCGCCTCGTCGTCCTCTTCCTCTTCCTCGTCCTCGGGTGTCTACTGCGGGTCTTCCGCGGAGGTCCTGCCCGTCGTATGGTGCGCGAGCAGTGACGGCGGCTCCTCCTCCGGCAGCTGCGGAAACAGCGGTTCCAGTTGCTCCGGGGGCGGTTCCGGCTGCTCCAGTGGTTCGAGTTGTTCCAGCGGCTCCAGTGGTTCCAGTTGCTCCAGTGGTTCCAGTTGCTCCAGCAGCAGTTCGAGTTGCAGCAGTTCGTCCGGTTCGAGCTGCGGCAGCAGCAGTTCCTGACCGGGCACTTCTACACCTCGTGGGAATCAGCCATGTTCTGGGTCCTGCTCCTCCTGACGGCCTGGGCAGGGGTGCTGGCGTCGTGCACCCTCCTGCTGAGGGCCGCCGCCGTGGCCACGGTGGCGGCGCCCGCACCGCCCGAGGGCAGTGCGGGCGCCGGCCGCAGCCCTGACGAACTGAACCTGTACGAGGCCGCCTACCTCGCCGGCGGCCCCCGGCGGGTCGCCGAACTCACGCTGCTCTCCATGCAGCGCGGGCGCCGGCTGCTGCTGGCCCACACCGGCTGGGCGACCGTCGTCGACCCGGTCGGGCGGGACCCGCACGAGCGGTCCGTGCTCGGCGCGTTCGGGCCGGACGGGCAGGCCCCGGTGGCCGTCGTACGGAGCGCCGCGGCCCGGGACGAGGCCGTACGGGCCCTCGCGGACCGGCTCGGCGCGGCGGGGCTCGCACTGCCGGCCGCCGCCCGCAGCGCTGTGGCCGGCGGGGTCCGGGCCGTGCGGCGGGCCGCCGCCCTGGTGGCCGCGCTGGCGGCGGCCGCGCTGTGTGTTCCGGCCGACGGGGCCACGGCGGCCGTGATCCTGTGCTGGTTCGCACTGCCGCTGCTGCTCACGCTGGGGTGCCTGGCCATCGCCCGCTTCGAGACGTACCCGTACTCCGCGTGGGCCTCCCCGGCCGGGCAGCGGCTGCTCGTCGCGCTGGACCGGGAGCGCGGCGAGGGGGACGCCCTCGCCGCGGTGGCGCTGCGCGGCGTCCGCGTCCTGACGGACCCCGCCCTCCGGGCGGCATTGGCCTAGGCAACGGGGGGATTGGGCCCGACACCGGGCAGCGGTCCTGTACAAGCACCCCACCAGGAGCATCTGATCACTTCATCCGAAGAGATGAAGGCGGCCCATGATGCGGACTCCGCTCGCCCGCTGCGCAGTCGCCGCGGCGGTCCTCTCCCTCACCCTGTGCATCCCGACCCCCCGCGCCCACGCCACCGCCCCCGGTCCGGACCTCACCGGCCGCGCCGCCCGCGCGGAAAGGGAAGCCGCCGCGAACGCGGGCGCGGAACTCGTCGCGACCCGCGCCGCCGCGGCGGCGCGGGGCACCGGTGGGCTCGCCTTCCGGGACTGTCCGGCCGTCGAGGAGCTGCCCCCGCCCGTGCGGTGCGCGACCCTGCGGGTTCCGCTCGATTACGCGCGGCCCGACGGGCCCCTGATCCCGCTCACCGTCAGCCGGGTCGCGGCGACCCGGCGCGGCGGGGCGGCGCGCCAGGGCGCCCTCGTCCACAACCCCGGCGGCCCCGGAGCCTCCGGGATGTTCTTCCCGCTCGTCTCCGGGCTCCCCGAGTGGGAGCGCATCGGCGCCGCCTACGACCTCGTCGGCTACGCCCCGCGCGGAGTCGGCCGCTCCGCCCCGCTGTCCTGCGAGGATCCCGCCGGCCGCGCGAAGGGCCCGACCCAGGTCCCGGCGGAGCCCTCCGCCGCGTACAAACGGCAGCGCGTCGCCGCCGCCCGGGCCTACGCCCGCGGCTGCGCGCAGCGGGCCGGCGCGGCCCTCCCGTACTACACGACCCTCGACAACGTCCGCGACCTGCACGTGCTGCGCGCCGCGCTCGGCGAGGAGAAGCTGACCTTCCTCGGCGCCTCGTACGGCACCTACCTGGGCGCCGTCTACGCCACCCTCCACCCCGGTCACGTCCGCCGGATGGTCCTCGACTCCGCGGTCGATCCCGACCCGCGCCGCATCTGGTACGTCAACAACCTCGACCAGGCCCCGGGGTTCGAGAAGCGCTGGTACGACTTCCGTGCCTGGGCCGCCCGGCACCACGCCACGTACCGGCTCGGCGCCACCCCGGAGGCGGTGCGGGCGAGCTACGAGCGCGTACGGGACGCGGTGGCGCGCACCCCGGCGGGCGGGGCGGTCGGGACCGGCGAGCTCCAGGCCGCCTTCCTCCAGGCGGCGTACTACGACGACGTCTGGCCGGAGCGGGCGGCCGCGCTCAGCGCCTTCCTGGCCGGCGATCCCGGCCCGCTGGCCGAACAGGCCGGCCCGGAGCCGGAGTCGGCGGCCGCGCGCGAGAACGCGCGGGCGGTGTACACGGCGGTGCTGTGCAACGACGCCGCCTGGCCCGCGGAGTGGGAGACCTGGGACCGCGACAACACGGAACTGGCCCGCCGGGCGCCCTTCGAGACCTGGGCCAACGCCTTCCTGAACCTGCCGTGCGCGTACTGGCCGGTCCACGGGCGGCAGCAGCCGGTGGCGGTGGGCGAGCGGCCGGTCCCGGCCGGCACGCGGCGGGCCGCGCTCCCCCGCACGCTGATCGTGGCGGCGGAGCGGGACGGGGCCACCCCGTACCCGGGCGCGCTGGAGCTGCAACGGCGGCTCGGCGCCGAGGCCGCGCTGGTCACGGAGGAGGGGGCCGGCGCCCACGGAGTGGTCGGCGGACGCAATGACTGCGTGGACCGTCACGTGGAGCGCTACTTGCTTACGGGTGACACCTCAGGGTGGCGTGTCACGTGTGCGCCGCATCCGGAGCCCGCACCGGTGTCGCTGGACGACCGGGCAGCACGAGGCCCCGGGAAGGTACCCAGGGCTCTGCTGCCGCCAGTCGTCTGAACTTCCGGGCGGGGTCTCCGGCTGCGTCGTTTCGGGGGTCAGGCCGTCATCCGGACCAGCCTCCCGATCCACCGGAGCACGCTCCCCAGTCAAGAGAGCAGTCTTCCGGTTCCTTCCCCCCAGGGGAGGTATCAGGCGAGCCCGGCCACCAGATCGGCGACGGACTTGCGGCGTCCGGTGTAGAAGGGGACTTCTTCACGGACGTGCATACGGGCCTCGGAGGCGCGCAGGTGACGCATGAGGTCGACGATGCGGTACAGCTCGTCGGCCTCGAAGGCCAGCATCCACTCGTAGTCGCCCAGCGAGAAGGACGCGACGGTGTTGGCCCGGACGTCAGGGTAGCCGCGGGCCATCTTGCCGTGGTCCGCGAGCATGCGGCGGCGGTCCTCGTCGGGCAGCAGGTACCAGTCGTACGAGCGCACGAAGGGGTAGACGCTGACGTAGTCGCGCGCGACCTCGTCGGCCAGGAAGGCCGGGATGTGCGACTTGTTGAACTCGGCCGGACGGTGCAGGGCCATGTTCGACCACACCGGCTCCAGCGCGCGGCCGAGCTTGGTGCGGCGGAACAGGTTGTACGCGGTCTGCAGCTCGTCCGAGGTCTCGGCGTGCCACCAGATCATGACGTCGGCGTCGGCGCGCAGGCCGGAGACGTCATAGGTGCCGCGGACGGTGATGTCCTTGGCGGCCAGCTGGTCGAACAGCTCCTGGACCTCGTCGGCGTAGCCGGTGCGGTCCTCGGGCAGGACGTCCTTCAGCTTGAAGACGGACCACAGGGTGTAGCGGATGACCTCGTTGAGGTCCTTCGCCTTCTTCCCCGCGTTGGGAATCTTCTCTGGTGCAGTCATGTGTCCATTGTCCCGTGTGCTGATCAGTGGTCTGTGCCAGGGGTGCCCTACGCGGCGAACGTGGCCTTCACCACGTCGGCGGCCCTGCCGGCGCTCGCGATGCACGCCGGGATGCCCACGCCGTCGTACAGCGCGCCGCACACGGCGAGGCCGGGCAGGGCCGCGACGGCGGTGCGGATCCGGTCCACGCGGGCGAGGTGGCCGACCGGGTACTGCGGCAGGCCGCCGTCCCAGCGGGTGACGGTGGAGGCGACCGGCCGGGCCGCGAGGCCCACGGCCTCGCCGAGGTCGCGCAGCGAGACGTCGACGAGCTCGGAGTCCTCGCGCCCCAGATCGCCCTCGTCGCCGTACCGGCCGACCGAGGTGCGCAGCAGGAAGAGCCCGGGATCGGCGCCGGCCCAGGCCCACTTGTTGCTGGAGAAGGTGGAGGCCTTGATGGTCCGCCCGTCGACGGGCGGTACGAGGAATCCGCTGGCGCCGCCCCCGGTGATCGCGGCGGGCAGCTCGGAGCGCCGGAAGGCCATCGTCACCAGGGCCATGGAGGCGTACTCGACGGTCCGCAGCTCGGCGGCCGCGGCCGGCGCGAGCCCGTCCAGCAGCCGGGCGGCGGGCCCGGCCGGGACGGCCAGGACCACGGCGTCGGCGTCGACCGTCTCCGCGTCGGTGACGACCTTCCAGCCTCCGGCCGTCCGCAGGAGCTCGCGCACCGGGGTACCGGTGCTGATCCGCGCCCCGGCCGCCCGGCAGGCCGCGGCCACGGCCTGCGGGAGCCGTCCGATGCCGCCGTCGATGCCGGCGAAGACGGGGCGCCCCGCCTGCTGGGGCTGCTGTGCGGCCGCCCGCTGCTGGAGTTCGCGTACGCCCTCGCCCAGCGAGGCGTGCGCACGGGCGGCCTCGAAGAGCTGCGGGACCGCGGCGCGCATGGAGATGCGGTAGGCGTTGCCGGCGTAGACCCCGCCGAGGAGGGGCTCCACCAGGCGGTCGACGACCTCGTGGCCGAGGCGGGCGGCCACGTACGCGCCGACGGCGACGTCCTCGCCGATCTCGGCGGGCGGCAGTTCGCGTTCGGCTTCGATGCGGGCCAGGCCCTCGGCGGAGAGCACCCCGGAGGCGGCGAGCGGGGCCAGGTCGCCGGGGACGCCCATGACGTGGCCGCGCGGCATGGGCCGCAGCGCCCCGCGGGTCCACAGGTGGGCGGTGGCCGTGGCGGGCGGCTGGAGGGCCTCGGCGAGACCCACGGCCCGGGCCAGCTCCAGGGCCTCGGGGCGGCGGGCGAGCACGGATTCGGCGCCGAGGTCGACGGGAGCGCCCGCGAGTTCGCCGGCGAGCAGCTTGCCGCCGAGGCGCGGCCCGGCCTCCAGGAGCGTGACGCGCAGGCCGTCGGCGAGCAGCCGGTGGGCCGCGGCGAGGCCGGCGATGCCGCCGCCGATGACGACGGCGTGGCGGGGCGGGACCCCGGCCGCCGTGTCGTCCGTACGCATGTCCGCTTCGTGCATGGATATATCGTCTCAGACCGTGCGGCGGACGATCACCGAGGCCGGACCGTGACCGCATCGGGACCGGCCCGGGACCGCCGGGGCGAAACCCGCGGCGGGACCCTGTACGTCACACCGGCGTACGCCACGGAGGCGACATCAGCCGATCCTCGGGGGGTTCCACCGATGCGCACCATCCGCAGCAGCAGAGGCACCGCTGTACGACACCGCGGCGCGGCCGTTCTGGCCGGCCTGTCCCTGGCCGGGGCGCTCGCCCTCACCGGGTGCGGCGCGGGCGGCCAGGACACGGCGGGCCCGGCCTCGGCCGACAAGGCCGCGGTCCGCGCCCCGGAGGGAGCGGCCCAGGGCAAGCCGGGGGCGGCGGCTCCCCCTGCGGCCGCCGGGAACGCCGGATCCGATGCGGCCAAGAACGGGCAGCAGCCGGCCGCCGTACGCCCGAACGTCATCCGTACCGCCACGCTCGCATTGGAGACGGCGGACGCGCAGAAGGCCCTGGCGGCGGCCCGTACGGCGGCGGAGGGTGCGGGCGGGTACGTCGGCAACGAGTCGACCAAACGCGGCGAGGACGGCCGGATGACCTCGACGCTGACCCTGCGCGTGCCCGGCGACCGCTTCGACGCCGTGCTCGGCGCCATGGAGGGCAGCGGCACACTGCGCAGCCGCAAGGTCGAGGCGCAGGACGTGACGGAGAAGGTCGCGGACGTCGACAGCCGGGTCAGATCGCAGCAGGCGAGCGTGGCCCGCGTGCGGGACATGATGGACAGGGCCACGGCGCTCGGTGACGTGGTGATGCTGGAGAGCGAGCTGAGCAAGCGCCAGTCGGACCTGGAGTCGCTGCTCGCGCAGCAGACGGCGCTGAAGGACCAGACCTCGATGGGCACGATCACGATGGAGGTCTCGGAACCGGCTCCGAAGGCGGCGGAGAAGAAGGACGAGAAGCCCTCCTTCACGGACGCCCTGCGCGGCGGTTGGGACGTCTTCACGACGATCGTGCGCTACCTGGCTCTGGCGGTCGCCGCGGTGGCGCCGTTCGCGGTGACGGCCGCGCTGGTGCTGCTGTGCCTGCGCGCGTACCGGCGGCTGCGCCCGGCGAAGCCGAAGACGGGTCTGACACCGGCGAGGATCCCGGCGGCGCGGCCGGCCGACTCGACGGAAACGACGGAGGCCTCCGACTGAACGCACGTTCCGCCCGTAGCGTGGTCCCCACGAGACTGCGGTACGCGCGGGGTACGGAGAACGGGGCGGACGATGGCGACGGAACGACTGGTGGTGGTCGGCGGGGACGCGGCGGGGATGTCCGCCGCGTCACAGGCCCGGCGGCTCAAGGGCCCGGCGGAGCTGGAGATCACGGCCTTCGAACGCGGGCACTTCACCTCGTACTCCGCGTGCGGGATCCCGTACTGGATCGGCGGCCAGGTCCCCGGCCGGGACGACCTGATCGCCCGTACGCCCGAGGAGCACCGCGCCCGGGACATCGACCTGCGCATGCGCACGGAGGTGGTGGAGCTCGACCTCGCCGGCGGCCGGGTCCGTACCCGCGATCTGGATTCCGGGTCCGAGGCCTGGACGGGCTACGACAAGCTCGTCCTGGCCACGGGCGCCCGGCCCGTCCGGCCCCGGCTGCCCGGGATCGGCGCGCACGGGGTGCACGGCGTCCAGACCCTGGACGACGGTCAGCGCCTGATGGCCTCTCTGGAACTCACCGAGGGACTGGAACGGACCGGGGGCACGGAGGGCCGCAGGGCGGTCGTCGTCGGCGCCGGCTACATCGGCGTGGAGATGGCGGAGGCGCTGGTCGCGCGCGGGTACGAGGTCACCGTCCTGCACCGCGGAGCGCAGCCGATGGCCACGCTGGACCCGGACATGGGCGCCCTGGTGCACGCCGCGATGAACCGGATGGGGATCCGGACGGTGTCCGGCGCGGAGGTCACGAAGATCCTCACGGACGACCAGGGCGCGGTCCGCGCGGTGACCACGGCGGCGGGGGACGAGTACCCGGCGGACGTGGTCGTGCTCGGCATCGGCGTGGAGCCCCGTACGGCGCTGGCCCGCGCGGCGGGGCTGCCGCTCGGCGAGTCGGGCGGCATCCTGACGGACCTGTCGATGCGGGTCCGGGGCCACGAGAACATCTGGTCGGGCGGCGACTGCGTGGAGGTCCTGGACCTGGTGGCGGGGCGCATGCGGCACATCCCGCTGGGCACGCACGCCAACAAGCACGGCCAGGTGATCGGTTCGGGCGTGGGCGGCGGCTACGCCACCTTCCCGGGGGTGGTCGGCACGGCGGTGAGCAAGGTCTGCGACCTGGAGATCGCCCGTACGGGCCTGCGCGAGCGCGACGCCCTGGCGGCGGGGCTGCGCTTCGTGACGGCGACGATCAACTCGACGACGACGGCGGGTTACTACCCGACGGCCGCGGACATGACGGTGAAGATGCTCGCGGAACTCCGCACGGGCCGGCTCCTGGGGGTCCAGATCGTCGGCGGAGCGGGCTCCGCGAAGCGGGTGGACATCGCGGCGGTGGCCCTGACGGCCGGTATGACGGTGGACCAGATCGTCTCCCTGGACCTGGGCTACGCCCCGCCCTTCTCCCCGGTCTGGGACCCCGTCCTGGTGGCCGCGCGCAAGGCCGTCTCGGCGGTCCGGGCGGCCACCGCCTGACCCCCGGCCGGGGCGGCCGGGTCCGGCCGGGCGGCCGCGGCGCGCAACTCTGCCCGGACCAGCTCCAGCAGGCGGCCCATCCAGTCGCGGCCGCCCCGGGGGTCCTCCGCACGCCAGAAGGGCGCCTCGGAGATGCCGGTGTAGCGGATGCCCGTCTCCCCCGTGGCGAGCAGGACCTCCGCGAGCCGGGGGTGCTGCTCGAACTTGGCCCGCACGAGCCCGGCCATGACCGCCAGCCGCAGGGCCGGCCAGTCCGCACGCCGCGCCGCACGTCCGCCCGTGTCCTGCGCCTCACGGGCCGTCGCGCAGGCGCGGATCCGGTCGTGGTCTGCGGGTTCTGCCGCGGAGAGGGCCCAGTACCCGTGGAGCACGGTGGGGTAGGTCGCGCCCCGGTACGCGACGGGGGATTCGTAGTCGTTGCGCAGGACGAAGTCCCCGAGTTCGGCGGGCCTGCCGTTGGGATGCACGACTTCGAGCAGGACGAGCGGAGGCTGCGGAGCGCCGGTCGGTTCGTCCGCGTACCGGACGGCCCGCGACTCCTCGGCCTGCGCGAGGGCCTCGTCCTGTGCGGCGAGGTGGTCGCGGGCGCTCTGGTGCATCTCCTCCGTCACCACCGGCCCGTCCCCGTCCACGGCCTGGCCGATGTCCGTCGTGAGGACGCGCAGAGGCCGGTCCTGGCGGTCCATGTCGCCCAGCACGCAGACGCGCAGGTGCGCGGGGACGGCGAGGTAGGCCTCCCGCAGCAGGAGCCGGTTGGCCTCGGTCGCCTCCCGCTGGTAGCCGCGTTCGGCTTCCCGGAGCCGGTCGGCGGCCGTGGGCCGGCCGGCCAGCCGGGCGATCTCGTCGGCCACCTCCGCGAGGAAGCTCCCGGCGGTCAGCGGCTCGGGGGCGCGCGACTCCCACGTCGAGGCGGGGGCGGACCGTTCGCGCGGGTCCGGCCGGGTGGCGGCGATCTTCCCCGAGGCCAGCCACCGCCCCAGCCCGGCCAGGTCGGTCTCCTCGTACCGGCCGATGGTGATCCGGCCGTCCGCGTAGACGAAGAGGTGCTCGGGGTGGTGCTCGCCGGCCGGCTCGTACGTGCGCCATACGAGGCGCCAGGCCCCGTCGATGTGTTCTCCGTCGGATATGCGAAACGTCGGCCCGTGCCATGTCATGCAGGGCACGGTACCGACGTTTCGATCTTGTCGGGGCTCTCCCGGATCAGCGGGCCGTCCGGGTGTGGACGTAGTCGACCAGGCGGGTCAGGGCGTCCGGGGGGGTGGTCGGGAGGACGCCGTGGCCCAGGTTGAAGACGTGGCCCTCCAGGCCGGAGGCCGCCGCGAGGACCTCGTCCGTCTTCGTCCGCACGGCCTCCTCGGTGGAGAAGAGCACCGCCGGGTCCAGGTTGCCCTGGAGCGCCTTGCCGGGGCCGACCCGGCGGGCGGCCTCGTCGAGCGCGACGCGGTAGTCGACGCCCACGACGTCCGCGCCGGCCTCGCCCATCAGGCCGAGCAGCTCGCCCGTGCCCACGCCGAAGTGGATGCGCGGAACCCCGTACGAGGCGACGGACTCCAGGACCTTCGCCGACGCCGGCATCACCGAGCGGCGGTAGTCCGCCGGGGCCAGCGCGCCGACCCAGGAGTCGAAGAGCTGCACCGCGGAGGCGCCGGCCTCGATCTGGACCTTCAGGAAGGCGGAGGTGATCTCCGCGAGGCGGTCCAGCAGGTCGGCCCAGAGCTCCGGGTCGCCGTACATCAGGGCCTTGGTGTGCTCGTGGTTCTTCGACGGGCCGCCCTCGACCAGGTAGCTCGCGAGGGTGAAAGGCGCACCCGCGAAACCGATCAACGGCGTGGACCCGAGTTCACCCGTGAGCATGCCGATCGCCTCGGTGACGTACGAGACGTCCTCCGGGGTGAGGTCGCGCAGCTGTGCGAGGTCCTCGCGGCGGCGGATCGGCTGGGCGACGACCGGGCCGATGCCCGGCTTGATGTCCAGGTCGACGCCGATGGCCTTGAGCGGGACCACGATGTCGGAGAAGAAGATCGCGGCGTCGACGTTGTGACGGCGGACCGGCTGGAGCGTGATCTCCGTGACCAGGTCGGGCCGCATGCACGACTCCAGCATCTGGGTCCCCTCGCGCACCTTGCGGTACTCGGGGAGCGAGCGCCCGGCCTGCCGCATGAACCACACCGGGGTGTGCGGCACCGGCTCCCGCCGGCACGCCTTCAGGAAGGCGGAATCGTACGTCTGACTCGGCTGGCCCGTGGGGCGGTCATTGGCGCTCACGCCGCAAATCTTCGCACGTATGAAGAAGTGCCCGGCCCGGTGCGGGTGTCCCTGCGCCGCACGGACGCTCGTTCCGCCTAGTCTTCCCCGCATGGCTGCGGCTCAGGGACGATTTTCAGATGGCGCTGACGGTGTGGACAGCGCGAAGGAGAGCTCCGTCCCGCTCCCGTTCCGACACGCGGTCGACGGCTTGAAGAGGGCGCGCCTGCGTCCGGGGATCGAGATCGACCCCACCAGACCGCCCCAGCGCCTGGCCCCGCACGCCTACGCCCTGGAGGCCGCGGTCGTCGACGGCGAGGACGATCTGGCCGACGGCCGGCTCATCCTGCTCCACGATCCGTCCGGGCACGACGCCTGGCACGGGACCTTCCGCCTGGTGACGCTCGTACGGGCCGAACTGGAGCCCGAGATGGCCGCCGACCCCCTCCTCCCCGAGGTGTGCTGGTCCTGGCTGACGGGGGCCCTGGAGGCGCGCGGCCTGGCGTACGGGGAGGCGAGCGGGACCGTGACCATGGCGAGCTCGCACTACTTCGGCGGGCTCTCGGAGCGGCGGCCGGCCACGCAGATCGAGATCAGGGCCTCGTGGACCCCGCGCGAGGGCGTCGGCGGGGTCCCGGACACCTCGGCGCACCTGTCGGCGTGGTGCGAGCTGCTCTGCCAGATCGCGGGGCTGCCGCCGGTCGGGCCGACGGACTCGGGGACGGGCGTGGTGTCCCTGCCACAGCGGCGCGGTCCCCACCACCCGTAGCCGCGCCCCCGTACGGCGGCACGCGGGCGGTCACCGTCCGCGGGGCCGGCCGGGGCGCCGGCACCGCCGGAGCCCCCGGCACCGCCGGGGGACGCCGAATGCACCGCGCCCCGTAGAACGGCCGATCGAGCATCGGCGGCCCGGTGTCGGAACCGGGCACCCGTTGTGGGCTTCTGATCACCCGATGATCGATCGTGCGTCCGAATTGCCCGAATTGTTACTCACCAAATCGTGATCATTCCCTAAAGCCGGGCGGGTGACGTGCCGAAGGAGTCAGTGACCATCCGCACGGTTCGCACCGGCTTCCTTCCCCGAGCCGGCCGTCCCGCCACTCCCCCAGGAGGCCTAGGTGTCCGTTCTTCTCGAGCAGCCCGCAAGCCTGGTCGCCTACCGCCCGAACAAGCCGACGGCCATGGTCGTCGTGGCCGACCCGCGCGTCCGTTCCACCGTGACCCGCCATCTGTGGGCCCTCGGAGTACGTGACGTGATCGAGGCGTCGTCCATCGCGGAGGCCCGCCCCCGCGTCGGCAGCCCGCGCGACATCTGCGTGGCCGACGTACACCTGCCCGACGGTTCCGGTCTCACCCTGCTCTCCGAGACGCGGGCCGCCGGCTGGCCGAACGGCCTGGCCCTGTCCGCCGCCGACGACATCGGCGCCGTGCGCAACGCCCTCGCGGGCGGCGTGAAGGGCTACGTCGTCACCGGCACGCGGACCAACATCGGGCTCCCCACCCGGCCCGGCGCCGCCCCCATCGGTGCCGCCGCCGCCCGCATGCACCGCCGCCCCCCGGGTGCCCCGAGCCACCCGGGCGGCTACCGCGAGCTCTCCGGCCGCGAGGTAGAGGTCCTGCGCCTCGTCGCGGAGGGCCAGTCCAACAAGGCCATCGGCGTCTCGATGGGCCTGTCCGCCCTGACCGTCAAGTCCCACCTCGCCCGCATCGCCCGCAAGCTGGGCACCGGCGACCGCGCCGGAATGGTCGCCGTCGCCCTGCGGACCGGGATCATCCACTGACACCCGCCCGGCGGACCCCGGGGAAACTCTCGGGAAAGCCGGGGAAACACCCGAACCCCTGCCCCGCGCCCGTCGACGGAACGTTCCGGCGACGGGTGCGCCGTATCCACGGATACCCTTGAGCGGTGACCGACGCCCAAGAGACCGCAGCAGACCTGCGCACCACCACCGGGGGCGGCCCCCCGGACGACGTCGAAAAGGCGCCGATTCCGTTGCTCGAGCCCCGCGAGGGGATCCCTCCGGTGGTCGCCGACGAGGACGCCCTCGCCCGGGTGGTCGCGGCCTTCGCCGCGGGCACCGGACCCGTGGCCGTCGATGCCGAGCGCGCCTCCGGATACCGCTACGGCCAGCGCGCCTATCTGGTGCAGCTGCGCCGCGAGGGCGCAGGATCCGCGCTGATCGACCCGGTCGGCTGCCCCGACCTGTCCGCACTGGGCGAGGCCCTGTCCGGTACCGAGTGGATCCTGCACGCCGCCACCCAGGACCTGCCGTGCCTGCGCGAAATAGGCATGGTGCCCACCTCCCTGTTCGACACCGAGCTGGCCGGCCGCCTCGCCGGCTTCCCCCGGGTCGGACTGGGCGCGATGGTCGAGAGCGTGCTCGGCTACGCGCTGGAGAAGGGCCACTCCGCCGTCGACTGGTCCACCCGCCCCCTCCCCGAGCCGTGGCTTCGCTACGCCGCGCTCGACGTGGAGCTGCTGGTGGACCTGCGGGACGCGCTGGAGAAGGAACTGGACCGGCAGGGCAAGCTGGAATGGGCCCGGCAGGAGTTCGACGCCATCGCCGCCGCCCCGCCCGCGCCGCCGCGCAAGGACCCGTGGCGCCGTACGTCCGGCATGCACAAGGTGCGCCGGCGCCGGCAGATGGCCGTCGTACGGGAGCTGTGGGAGTCCCGAGACCGGATCGCCCAGCGGCGTGACGTGTCACCCGGCAAGGTGCTGGGGGACGCCGCGATCGTCGAGGCCGCCCTCGCGCTGCCGGCGAACGTCCACGCGCTGTCGGCCCTGCCCGGGTACGGGCAGCGGATGGGCCGGCGCCAGCTGGAGCAGTGGATGGCCGCCGTGGACCGGGCGAAGGCCCTGCCCGAGAACGAGCTGCCGCAGCCGGGGTCGACCCCGGCCGGTCCGCCGCCGCCGCGTTCCTGGGCGGACAAGGACCCCGCGGCCGCGGCGCGGCTGGCGGCGGCGCGGACCGCCGTCTCGGCGCTCGCGGAGGGGCTGAACCTGCCCCAGGAGAACCTGATCACCCCGGACACCGTCCGCCGGCTGTGCTGGGAGCCGCCGCAGCGGCTGGAGCCGGAGGCGGTGGCGCAGGCCCTCGCGGGCTACGGAGCCCGCCCGTGGCAGATCGAACAGGTCACGCCCGCGCTGGTGCGGGCACTGGCGGCGACCGCCTGACGCGGCACCACATCACGCAGAGCCCCCGGCCGTTGGCCGGGGGCTCTGCGCGTCCCGGAGAGTGTCCCGGTTCCGCTACAGCCCCGCGACCCCGCTTTTGAACATGCTCAAACATGGCTAGCTTTTGAACATGATCAATAACGGGTACGAGGGATACGGGACGTGGGTACGCGACTTCGAGGCCGAGCGGGAGCGGCGCGCGGCGGCCGGGGATCCGCAGTGGGAGCGGGGAGCCGCCCTCGATCCGGCGCTCGTACGGAGCCTGCAGCGGTTCCAGGTGGGCGAGGACGGGGACGGCTCCGCCCTGATCGGCAAGGCGGACCGGGCCGGGGACGCGGAGTACGCACGGGCCGTACGGCTCTTCGTGGCGGAGGAGCAGAACCACGCGCGGATGCTGGCACTGCTCCTGGCGGCCGGCGGGGCCGGGACCCTTGCGGGGCACTGGAGCGACGCGGTGTTCGTACGGCTGCGGCGGCTGCTGGGGCTGCGGGTGGAGCTGCTGGTGCTGATGGTGGCGGAGGCGGTGGCCCTGCGGTACTACCGGGCGGTGCGGGACGGGGCCCCGGATCCGCTGGCCGCGGAGGTGGCGGGGCGGATCCTCGCGGACGAGGAACGCCACGTCCCCTTCCACTGCCGACGGCTGCGGGAGGCCCTGGCGCCCCTGCCGGCACCGGCCCGCCGGGCCGCCACACTGGCCTGGCAGGGGCTGCTCGCGGGGGCGGGCGCGGTGGTCGCGGTGGACCACGGCCCGGCGCTGCGCCACCTCGGCGTCGGGCGCCGCCGGTTCACCGCGGACGTGATCCGCTCGTCCGGCACCCTGGCCGGGGCGATGCGCGCCGCCCCGGCCCAGGCTCCCGCTCCCGCCCCCGCCCCCTCCCCCGCCCCCGCCGA
>NZ_LGDB01000182.1:0-82147 GCF_001279655.1 Streptomyces sp. WM6372
TCGCCACCAGGTACGACAAGACCGCCCAGGCCTACCAAGCAGCCGTCACCCTCGCATCGCTCCTGATGTGGGCGTGACACTTTGACGACAACTCCTAGGTCGCCAGCGGCTGCCCCCTCCGCGTCATCCGCATACGCCTCGCCCCCGGCGAGGGCTACGTAGCCCCGACCGAATACCTCCTGCACGACGGCTCCACCGAGGCTCAAGACCAGCCCTCGGCGGCCGCGTTCTGGCTCGGACACTGGCCCCGCGGCATCCTGCCCTCCCTCTTCTAACACTCCCGGATGCCCCCTCTCGAACACCGCGAGAAGGGGGCATCGTGGCCTGCCCGCTCCAGCCCTCCTAGCGCTGCGGCACATCGCGTCCGCGGCAACCTCACCCTCCTCCAGGCCACCGCCGTAACCGACCGCTGGGACACCACCTACTACGGCCGCCTCTCCGGTTTTCTGGACGCCCCAGCCCACTTCGCCGCTGCTCTGGCTGCCTCGGGGATCGGCTCTCCTTCACGAGTTGATGGCCCGGGTTCAGGACAGCGGCTCACGCTGGTAGAGGGCTGGTGGGACACTGCCCGGGAGTTCACCGGTTACCCCAACGTCCACTGGGTTCCGCGCACCTATGCCATGGGCTCGTTGTACGCCGGGAACGATCTGCTGCTGGTCCCCTCGCAGGTCGAGGATGCCTTTCCGCAGGTGATCGTGGAGGCCGGACTCCACGGCGTCGCCACGATCGGCTCGTCCCGGGGCGGCATTCCCGAGGCTGTCGGGGACGGCGGGGTAATTCTTCACCCGGACGACGTGGACGCGTGGGTGAAGGCGATCGAATCCGCTGACCGGTTCTGCCTCGGAGCGAAGGCACGCACGCGCGCGGTTCCGCTGGTACGTCCGTGCCTGCCCGAGCTGGCTGCCGTCGGGCTGATCCCGGCGGCAGCTACCGGTTAGCGCGCCGCATAAGCCGCTTGGACCTCATCAGCGCGGCTCGTCCACCAGTTCAGCAGTGCCTCGTCCGTCAGGAACATCTCGCCGAAGGTGGGGTCCTGGCGGTCGAGGTAGAACTCCAGCTGCCAGAAGTCGGTGAGCCGCTTCCACCGCAGCCGCTTCACGGCGTCGGCGAGGTCCCCCTCCGCCAGATCGAGCACGGACCGGTAGCCGGCGCAGAACGCGGCGATGCGTTCGAAGTCGAAGACGCCACCGACCCCGAACTGCACCTGCGCGGTCCGCGCGACCTCCTCCCCGTACGTCCGGACACCAAGCCGGTCCCAGTCCAGGACGGCCACCACCCGACCGTCCTGGCGCAGGAGGTTTCGGTACTGGAAGTCGCCGTGCGTCCACCCATACGGGCCGGCCGGGATTTCGCCGTCCGGCCGTGCACCAGCATGCCGCGAGAGGAGACCTCGCCGATCGTGCAGGGCCTCGGTGGCGGCCTTGTCGAAGTCGGTCACCGGGTCGGCCGGAAGACGGCTCAGGAGAGTGACGGCTGCCCGATCGGCCTCGGCCGCGTCGCGGACCTTCGCGGTCGGCGCCTGCTCCGGGACGGGGCCTGGGCCATGCCGATGCAAGCCCTCGTGCAGGCGGGCCAGGAGAGCCCCGAGATCGCGGGCCTCGTCGAGCGTGAGGTCGGTCCCCTGCACGTGCTCGCCGTCCACCCAGGGCAGGACGCAGTAGCCGTGACCTCCGACCTCCGCCACGAGCTCCCCTCCCTCGGTGGGCAACGGCGCCGGAACGGGAATGCCCTCACGAGCCAGGTCCACCAGCACCGCAAGGTTCCTGCGAACCTTGGCCAGGGGCACGTCGGTGATCTCCTTCAGCGCGTACAGCCCGGCACTCGTCTCCAGCCGCCAGTTCCGATTCATCAGACCGTGGGCAAGGAACACCCGGCCGTGCACCTCGCCAAGGCCGAACACGTGGGACAGGGTCGGCAAGGCCGCCACCAAATCATCTTCTCGAGTCGTTTCCGTCACCTCCAGCACGGTACGCCGACGCCGAACCGCGCATCGCAATTCGTCACCCGCAGTCGGGAACCGGCCGCATCCGCACCGGTGCCTAGACCCGCGCTCAACATCTGCACTCGGCCGGATGCTCAGGCTTTGCCAGGCACATGTCGACGTGGGCGGCCAGACCACCGCCGTGAGGTGCGTTCCCAAGAGCGGGGGCGAGTCCCGGACGCTCGCCCACATCGTTCGAGCCGAGCGCTGGAACCCCTCAGGGGCCCGCATCAGAGGTGGCGACCACCCAGCTGACCTTCGTCGCAATAGACGCCGAAGGCTAGGCCCCGCCCCCGTCCCCTCTCACGTGAACAGCCCTGCCGCCGCCACCCTCGTGACCAGTGCAGCCGAGGCTGTCAGCCGGGTTCCGGCCGACGCAGGGTCCGGTAGGAAATCCATGGTGCTGTCGTGTCTCCTTCCCGTAAGGCGGTGATGCGGCGTCGCCACTCGGCGCGCATCCGCGGGTTCGGCCCGAGGAGGGGGAGCACGACCGTGAGGACGTTGAGGGCGTGGACCCGGGCGAGAGCCGGGAGCCCGTCCCAGGAGCGGGGATCGAAGCCGTAGGCGTCCACGAGGTGCTGGTAGTCCGTCAGGGAACGGCCGTAGCGCAGGCATCCCATGAGTTCGGCCACCAGATCCCATTCGGGCGGCCCCACGCACATGAAGTCCAGGTCGCACAGGACCGGGCGCCCTCGCGCGTCGCGCAGCAGGTTGCCGATGTGGGCGTCGCCGTGGATCACCGAGCGTGGGAGTGTGAAGCGCACCTGCGGTAGTTCCTCCCCCAGTCGGTCGGCGAGGTGGTGCAGGTAGGCGAGTTCCGCCGCCGGCACGTCCTGCGGAGCCCGGCGCAGCCGGGCCCGGTCGACGGCCACGGGATCCCAGTCCGGG
This sequence comes from Streptomyces sp. WM6372, assembly GCF_001279655.1. Lineage (NCBI taxonomy): Bacteria > Bacillati > Actinomycetota > Actinomycetes > Kitasatosporales > Streptomycetaceae > Streptomyces > Streptomyces sp. WM6372. The sequence goes on from NZ_LGDB01000182.1 coordinate 2,870, forward strand.
AGCGGGTACGCGGGCGGGCGCAGGCCATGCACGCGGCGCAGCGGGCCCGCCAGTTCGCCCGCTCCCGGCGGGTCGTCGTGCGGCTGGGGGAGGTAGTGCCAGAACGTGACGAACATCCTGTCATCCGTAGCCACCGGCTGGGGGCCGGGGAGACGAACGAGCCGGACGGCTGGTACGCCCTCGCGCTCCAGCCAGTGGGCGAGGGCGACCACGCGGGTGACGTCGTCAAGGCCGAGCTGCGGTCCGGCGATACGGGCGACGACGGGAGTACCGTGCAGCCGGTAGACGGCGTTCACGGTGAGGTGCATCAGCTGCGCCCCGGCCGACGGGAGGCCTGCCACCGCGCAGGCCTCGTCCAGTGCACGGCGGAACACCTCGGCCGTGTACGCCTCCGGCCGCACCGTCAGCCCGCCGCGAGGTCTCGACGCTGGAGGATGAACGGACCGAGGACGAGTAGGTCCATGGGGGTGGTCGCGAAGCACGCGACCGCGTCGCGGGGGTGGTCGGCGATGGGGCTCTCGGCCACGTTGAAGCTGGTGTTGATGACGACGGGGACGCCCGTCTCCCGCTCGAACTCCTTGAGCATGCGGGCCACCAGCGGTTCGTCGTCGTCGGCAATGGTCTGGATGCGGGCGCTGCCGTCGACGTGCAGGGCGGCGGGGATGCGCTCGGCCCAGCCAGGCCGGACCTGATGGGTGAAGAGCATGTACGGGCTGGGCACCGGTCCCTCGAATATCTCGGTGGCGCGTTCCAGCAGGACCATGGGGGCGACCGGGCGGAACTGTTCGCGGCCCTTGATGTCGTTGAGGCGTTCCAGGTTTCCGCGGTGACCGGGGTGGGCCAGGATGCTGCGGTGGCCCAGAGCCCGGGGGCCGAACTCGCTCCGCCCCTGGAACCAGCCGACGACCTTGTTGTCGGCGAGGGCGCGTGCCGCGACGGCCGCCACGTCCGGCGGGCGCGAGTAGGAGATCCGGTTGGTCTGCAGCCAGGCTTCGGTCTCGGCGTCGCTCCAGCCGCGCCCCAGAGCGGCCGTGGTCATGTGCTTGACGGGGTCGCCCGCGGCCTGGGCGACGTACAGCGCACCGCCGAGCGCGGTGCCGGCGTCGCCGGCGGCGGGCTGCACCCACACACGCTCGAACGGCCCCTCGCGGGCGACGCGCGAGTTGGCCACGCAGTTGAACGCGACGCCGCCTGCCATCGCGAGGTCCCGCTCGCCGGTGGCCCGGGCCAGCCAGCGCGCCAGGTCGAGCACGACCTCTTCGAGACGGCGCTGGACGCTGGCGGCCAGGTCGGCGTGGTGGGACTCCATCGCGTCCCCGCGCCGTCGGCGGGGCATCAGCTCGTCCAGGCCGAGGGGCTCGACCACGAACGTGCCGTCGGCCTGCGCGCGTACGCGTTCGCGGAACCGGCGCAGGTAGGCGGGTCGGCCGTAGGCCGCGAGCGCCATGACCTTGTACTCGTCGGCGCACCGGCGGAAGCCCAGGTGCTCGGTGACGTCCTCGTAGAGGAGGCCGAGGGAATGCGGCAGTTGCTGGCTGGCGAGGACCGTGAGGGAACCGTGGTCGGCGCGGCCGGCGAGGTGGGTGGCGATCTCGCCCCGGCCGTCGAGGACGAGGACTGCACAGCTGTCGTAGGGCGCCGCCAGATAGGCAGAAGCGGCATGGGCGAAGTGGTGGGGAACGAAGGTGACCTTGGCCGGATCGAGGTCGGGGAACATCCGGTGCAGGAATTCCGGAGCCGTCTGGGCGTATGTCTTGTGCACCTGTTCCCAGAAACCCCGGGGTTCACTCGTGTCCGGTTCCGGCACGAGTGAGGGCTCGTACGAGTAGACCACGGCGTCGAGATCACTCATGCGCAGTCCGGAATCGGCCAGGCAGCTCGCCACGGCCAACTCCGGGATTTCCCACCGGTTGAACGGAACCGGCGTCTTCCGCGCCTTCTTCCGTGTCAGTCGCTCCTCTTCCTGGGCGGTGACGATCTCACCGTCAACGACCAGAGCAGCGGCCGGATCATGGAAAATGGCATTGATCCCCAGAATTTTCATGCGCTCCCCTTCGTGCTTCTAGTGCGCCCCCGAAGTGCGCCTTACACGGGGTCGTCTGCTGCTCGTACTGTAAATGATCGCGAGTGCGTGACGTAAGGCCATGAATGCCAACAAACAAGACATATACCCTTGGGGTGATTCGTGCGAATACGGGATGTTTCAGCGGCCACGCGCATCCTGCCGACACGTGAGAAACAGCAAATGGGCGCCGGCGCCCTACTCGACTCCGTGACCAACGTATTCATTCGCGTCCGCAGCGACGATGGCGTCTGCGGCTATGGCGAGGCAGCCACCTGGAATCTCTTCTCCTCGGAAACGCCGGAGGGAATATGCCAGGTGTCCGAAAATCTCATCGGCCCCTCCCTCGCAGGGCGGGACGTTCTTGATCTGAACGGCTGCCGTTCGGTTTTGGACAGGGCCATCGTCGGAAATCCGGCAGCGAAAAGCGCGGTCGAGACGGCGCTTTACGACCTCGCCGCGCGCAGTCTCGGTGTCCCCGTCTACACCCTTCTCGGCGGACTTCGGCGCCACGACCTCGGCCTTTCCTATTCCGTTTCGGCCCAGGACGTCGCGCTGGAGGCCGACCTCGTCCAGGCCCGGTATGAAGAGGGCTACCGCATCTTCAAGCTGAAGACAGGGGTGAGGGACTGGCGCACCGACGCCGCCCGGATCGCGTCCCTGGCCGGCCGGTACGACGACGTGTCGATCCGGCTGGACTTCAACTGCGCCGGAGACCCCTTGGCCGTGCACCGCCTCCTCGGAGCGGTGGCGGACGTGCCGATCGACTACGTCGAACAGCCCTTCGCCCCCGAGCACCACCAGCCGCTGCGCCAGCTGCGCCGGTCCTTCCCGGTCCCCCTCTGCGCGGACGAGGGATGCCGCACTCCCGCCGACGCGCGCGCTCTGCTGGCGGACGGCTCCTACGACCTGATCAGCCTCAAGGCGGGCAAGCTCGGGGGCTACGGCACGGTCGGGCAGATCGCGGCCGCGGCGGCACTCCATGGGGTGTACGGGTATGCCGGGGCCTTCGAGGAGTCCCGGCTGGGGACGACCGCGGCGCTGCACCAGATGCTCACGCTGCCTCTTCTCGCCGATGGCTGCGACTACTACTTCTCCCTCGTCATCCTCGATCCCGAACAGGGTCCGCACGGCGGATTCGAGGTACGGGACGGACGCCTGAGCCTGCCCCGCGAACCGGGACTCGGCGTCACCGTCCCCGACAGCTGGTTCGACTGACACCCCCGCAACCCACCACCTCCGCCGCCGTAGCGACCTCATCCAGCGAAAAGAGGGAAAGTCCCGTGATCGCTGCCACGCACCACGACCTGCCGCTCGTCCGCCTCGCTGCAGGCCTGGGCGCCCGCGCCGGCCGGGCCGGCGCCTTCTCCGCCGACTTCGCCGACTTCGCCGTCGGTACGCGCCGGGTCAGACTGCTGAGCGACGACCCGGCCGTCGTCGGCTACGCCATCACCGCCCTCCGGTCGGTCCACGTGACCACGGCGGGTGCCGGGGCCGGACCGGTACCCGACGCGGTGTGCCTGGCCGTGCTCGCCGACCCGCCCGAACTGGCCCGGCTCACCGCCTCTGACGGCGAAGACACCGAGCCGCTGTCCCTCCACGGTGGCCGCTGCGGCACCTCCGCGACGCTGAGCGCCGCCGACGGGTTCCGGGTGGTGCGGATGCAGGGACGCGAGGACCGCTTCGTCACGGACACGGTCGCCCGGACCGTGCTGTACGCCGGCCAGTGCGGCGACCCCCACGGTCTGCGGGAACCCGCCCGCCTCGTCGCGGCGCTGCTGACCGCGCTCGCCGCCCAGGACGGGCCGGTCCTGGCGGGAGCGGCGGTCGGGTCCGCCTCGGGCGCCGCGCTCCTGCTCGACACCGGCGGGGGAACGGCCGGTGCCGTCGTCCCGCTGCTGCACCTGCACGGCGCCGCCCTGCTGTCCTGGTCGTCCGTCCAGCTCACGGCCGACCCGCGGGACCCGGACCGATTACGCCTGCGTCCCCTTCCCGCGGGGTGCGACGTACCACTCTCCGTACTGCGAGCCTCCCCCGCGCTGCGCCGGCACGTTCACCTGTCCGCGCTCCCGGCACTGGCCGCAACCCAACCCCCCGCCCGGGGCAGCGGCACTCGGGACACGGACCACCCAGGCCCGGCGGCGGAGTTCACCCCCGACGAGCTCGCCGAGGCCCTGGGGTGCCGAACCCTGGAACAGGCGCCGCCCGCGCTCCTCGTAGGGCTCCGGGGAACCGACCCGCAGGCGGCGCTGCACCGGGCGGCCGCCGTGTCGGCCGCCCGCTACCCGGCCTGGCACGGCATCGGCGCCACTCCCGGAATTCCCCAGCACGCCCCCCTCCTCAAAGAGGCGGCGACGCTCCCGTGGACCGCCGCCGACGGGTACGACGACGCCTGCGCCCGTACCGTGGCGGCCGCCCTGCGGCAGCGGCGGCTCACCGACGCCGTTCCCGACCTGCCCGACGCCGCGAACTGGCCGCGGGCCACCATGACCGGCCGCTGGGTCGCCGTCATGGAGCACCGCCGGTTCGACCGCGGCATGCGGCTGGAGCGGTGGCAGACCCGCGCGGTGCCCGCCGGCAGCGTGCACGAGCTCATGACCACGCCGGCGCCTCCCCCCGCGGGCGGCGACCGCGTCGACGAGGTGTCGTACCTGGGCTTCGCCGAGTTCACCGGCGGGCTGCTCGCCGTCGGTGACGCGGTGCACGCGGCGGACGGAGCGCTCCTCGGGCACGTCCTCGGCTTCGACGACACCCACCTTCCCAACCACATGAACGTGGTCCTCCTGTCCGGGGACCGCCGCACCGGCCGGCAACACGGACTGCCCGCGGGCGGCGGGCTGCGCGTCACGTCGCCCGTCGACGCCGCCGCGGCCGGAACGGGAGAGCGCCGGTGAGCGGGCAGCGCCGCACCGGCGCGCCGAACCCCGGCGACGGCAAGGACGTCCGGGCGGTGTGCGTCCGCTGCGGTACGGCCCGCCCGTACGCCGTCGCCGAACCCCGCTGCGCCTGCGGCGGGCTCCTCGATCCCGAATACGACCTGGCCACAGCGAGGGTGCGACAGGACGCCGAGACTCCTTCCGAGCGGTACTTCGACCTCCTGCCGCTGCGGCGGCCCGAATCCGCGCTCCACATCGGCGACGGCAACACCCCGTGCGTCCACGCCCGCGGCCTCGGCGCCCGGCTGGGTCTGGATCACCTCTACCTGAAGGACGAGACCCGCAACGCCACCCGGACCACCAAGGACCGGATGGCCGCGTGCGTGCTCGCGGTCTTCCAGGAGCAGGGCGTCTTCGAGTTCGTCGCCAGTTCCACCGGGAACAGCTCCACCTCCTTCGCCTGGGGCCTGCGCCACATCGACGGTATGAAGGCCCACCTCTTCGCCGGGCGGGACTTCCTGGACCGACACCAGTACACCGATCACCCGGGCGTGGAGCTGCATGTGATCGACGACGACTTCGTGGCCGCCGCCGCGGCGGGGCGGGCCTTCGCGGCCGAGCACGGACTCCTCTTCGAGGGTGGTTTCTTCAACTCCGCCCGACGGGAGGGCCTGAAACTGGCCTACCTGGAGGCGTACGACGAGATGCCTCTGCCCCCGGCCGTGGTGTTCCAGGCGGTCAGCAGCGGAATGGGCGTGTACGGAGCACACAAGGGTGCCCGGGAGTACCTGGCGATGGGCCGGCTGCCCGCCCTGCCGCGCTTCGTCTGCGTCCAGCAGGACAGCTGCGCGCCCATGTGGCACGCCGCCCGGGACGGCAGCGACCGCATCCAGCCGCAGCACATCCTGCGTCATCCACGGGGGCTCGCGAAGGCGATCCTGCGCGGCGACCCGACCAACACCTACCCCTACATGAGGGCGATCACGGACGACACCGGCGGCCGCTTCGCGGCGGTCTCCGACGACGAAATGATCCGGGCACGCCGTTGGCTCGCCGAGGACGAGGGCATCGAGGTGTGCTTCGCCGCTGCCGCGGCCCTCGCGGGCGCCGCCCAGCTCGCCGACCGCGGCGAGATCGGACGCGACGAGCCGGTGCTGGTCAATCTCACCGGCGGCGAACGGGACGAGCAGGCCGATGACTGATGCCCCGCACGACGTCCGCAACCTCCACGACGCGGAGCGCCGGCACCGCATCCGGGTCCGCGCCCTGAGCCTGAGGCTCACCTCGGTCCGCGCCGTACGCCGGGCCCGCTGGGGCTTCCTGGGTTCCTGCCTGTCGGTCTCCGACCTCCTCGCCGTACTGGTCGAACACCTGCGGCTCGCCGGCGACGGAGCGGAGACCCCCGACCACGACCGGCTCGTCCTGTCCAAGGGACACGCCGCCCCCGCCCTGTACGCCGCGCTCACCGGGTGGGAGGGGGACGGGACGTACGCACAGCTGGGCAGCCCCTACCAGGGCCACCCCAGCCTGCGCTTCCTGCCCGAGGCCGGGATGACCACCGGCTCCCTGGGCCTCGGGGTCGCCGCGGCGGCCGGCCTCGCGCACGGGCTCGCCCTGCGGGGCGGCGGCGGACGCGTCGTCGTCGTGACCGGCGACGGCGAACTCCAGTCCGGCATCGCCCTGGAGGGCTACCAGTGGGCCGTGCGGGCCGGGCTGGGCAACCTGCTCGTCGTCGTGGACGCCAACGGATACCAGTCGGGCGGAGCGACCCCCGCCGGGATGATCACGCGGCGGATGCTGGAGTCGACCGCTCCCTCCTTCTCCGCGGTCGACGGACACGACCTCACACGTCTCGACGCAGAGACCGGACGGCTGCTCGGCAGCGGCACGGGCCCGGCCGTGCTGTGGGCCTCCACCGTCCGCGGCAAAGGCGTCCCCACCCTGGAGGAGAAACCGGTACCGATGAGCTGGCTACCCGACGACGACACGCTCGCCCGCACGGAACACGCGCTCGCCTCGGCCCTGCGGGCGGCCGAGGAAGCCCAGGAACCACCACGGGACCGCTCCGGTTCCGGACGGACGATTCCCGGGAGGACCCTGTGAAGCGCACCGTAGCCGACGTCCTGGTGGATGCCCTGCGGGCCGCGGGAGCCGAGTCGTTCTTCGGCCTGCCCGGTGAGTCGACGCTGCCGTTGTACGACGCGTTCCGCCGGGCGGGCGTACGCCACGTCATGGCCCGCAGCGAGACCGCCGCCGGGTACATGGCCGACGCGTGTGCCCGGTACACGGGGAGAGTCGCCGTCGCCGACGCGCCCGGCGGGATCGGCTCGCCGCTGCTGCTGCCCGCCCTGCACGAGGCGTACAACAGCTCCATACCGCTGGTCGCGCTGACCAGCGGTGTGCCCCTGGGCCAGGAGGACCGGTGGCCTACGGCGGCCTGCCGCCACCAGGAGATGTTCCGGCCGTGCGTCAAGGCCACCGTCGCCGTGCCGGACGCCGCCCGGCTGCCCGAACTGGCGGCCCGCGCGGTGCGCCTGGCGATGCGGGGGCGCCCCGGCCCGGTCCACCTCGACGTGCCCTCCGACGTGCTGGCCGACCCCGCCGCCGCAGAGCCTGTGGTGACGGACGGGCCGGCCGTGCCCCCCACCACCTCCCGGACCCGACCCGGTCCCGCGGCCCTGGCCCAGGTCGTCGACCTGCTCACCAGGGCCCGGCGCCCCCTGCTGGTCGCCGGGGGCGGTGTCCACCTGTCCGGTGCGTACGAGCAGTTGGCGGCCCTCACCGAGGCCTTCCGCGTCCCGGTGGCGACGACATTCAACGGCAAGGGGGTCATCTCCGAGACCCACCCGCACAGCCTCGGCGTCATCGGCGCGAAGGGGTCGGCCGGGGCCAACGCCGTCGCCGAACGCGCCGACCTGGTGCTGTGGGTCGGCAGCAAGGCCGGGGACAAGTCCACCGGCTACGGGCGGCTGCCCGGTCCGGACGCGGTCTGCGTCCAACTCGACATCGACGAGGCGGAACTCGGCCGGATCCTGTCGCCCCGGTACGTCCTGCACGCCGACGCCGCCACGGCCCTGGAGGATCTGGCGGGCGCCCTGCGCGCGTCCGGCTGGCAGGGCGCTCCTGCCTGGACCGGATCCACCGGCGCCCTGATCGACGAGCCCCAGGGCGACGCCACCCCCACCCCCGGCCGGCTGATCCAGGCCGTGGAGCGGATCTGTCCGACCGACACCGCGCTGATCGCCGACGCCTCGCGCGCCTGCAGCTGGGCGGGGGCGCACTTCCGCTGTCGCAGCGCGGGCCGCTCGGTCATCGCACCGCGCGGCAGCGGCAGCATCGGCTACGCCCTGCCGGCCGCGATCGCGGCAGCGCTCGTACACCCCGGACGCACCGTCGTGGGCGTGGGCGGCGACGGCGGATTCGCCCTCTCCTGCCAGGAGATGGAGACCGCGGTCCGCACCGGCGCGCGCCTGGTCTTCGTCCTCCTCAACGACAACGCCTTCGGGTTGCTCAACCGGGTCGCCTCCGTCGGACTCGGGCAGGCGGACCTGCTCGGCTCCTTCACACCCACCGACTGGACGGCCGTGGCACGGGGCTTCGGCTGGCAGGCGCACACCGTGCGGGACGAAGCGTCCTTCGAACGGGCCCTGAAGACCGGAATCGAGGCGGACCGGCCCACCCTCCTCAATGTCCTGCTCTCCTCCGACGCCGCCTCGCCGGACTTCCAGATGTACGCCGAACGACACGCGGTCAGGAGGTGAGCGCGCTGTCGGCCACCGACGAAAGCCAGCTGGAGGCGTTCACCCACGCCTTGTGCGATGAACTCCTGCGCGGACCGGACCCGTTCGTGATCATCACCTGTGATGCCACCCTGTCGTTCCGGCTGGGTGACTTCGCCCGGCGTCACCCCCACCTCGTGGTGGACGTCGGGGTGGCCGAGGCGACCGCCGTCGCCGCCGCGTTCGGCATGTGGCGCGCCGGGTTCAAGGTCGTCGTGGCGGGCTTCGCCGCGTTTCTGTCGTTGCGCGCCCTGGAACCGATCCGCTCCCTCGTCGCCCTGCACGGGGCGGACGTCACCTTCCTGGCGGGCATGACCGGACTCAGCGCGGGCCGCGACGGCGCCCAGCACCACGCCACCGAGGACGCCGCCCTCCTGCGCGCCGTGCCCGGCATCGAGGTCGTCGCCCCCTCCGACGCGGACAGCGCGCGGGCCCTCGCCGCCTACTGCGCCGGCCGACCCGGACCGCGCTGGGTCCGGCTGGTGCGCCGTCCCGTACCGCTCGGGCAGACGCCGGACCCCGCCCACCCATGGAGCCCCGTCCGGCGGCTGACGCCTCAGGTCGGGCAGGTGCTGCTGTGTGCGCACGGCGCCCTGTGCGAGCAGGCACAGCAGGCGGCCCGGATCCTGATCGAACGCCACGGCATCGCCGCAGCTGCCCTCGAGGTCGGCCGCCTGTCCCCCACGCCCCGGGAACTCTCCGCCGCCCTGGCCGGGTTCCCCCTCGTGCTCGCCTGTGAGGACCAGTACCGCCCGGGCGCGCTCGCCTCCGCTCTGGACGAGGTCCTGGCGGAGGCGGACGGCCCTCGCTCCCGCGTCGTCCGCTGCGACCTCACCGCCTCGCCGGGCTCCGGCGACTACGCCGATCTGCTGTTCGCGGCCGGTCTGACCGCCGAACAACTCGCCTCCCGCGCCGTGCGGGCCATCTGCGAGACGAAGGACACGGCAGTACGAGAAACCCCGGAACCCCTACGGATCTCAGGAGGAGACGAATGATCCAGTGCGCGATCGTCGGAAGCGGATGGTCGGCGGGACGGCACGCCCGGGTCCTGCGCCGGGTCGAGCAGTCGCAGCTGGCCCGGGTCGTCGTCGAGCCCGGCACACCCACTCGGCTCCCAGCCGACTTCGGCGGCGTGGCGGCCACCGACCGCCTCGACGACGTCCTGACGGACCCGGAGATCGACGCCGTGGTGGTGTGCACGCCGCCCGACACGCACCTGGAGATCGCCGAAGCGGCCCTGCGTGCGGGCAAGCACCTGGTGATCGAGAAGCCGGTGGGGCTCGCCCCGGACCACATCCGGCCGCTCGCACACTTGGCCGACGCCCGGGGACTCACCGTCATGGTGCCGTACCACTTCCGTTTCGTGCCGCCCCTGCAGCGGCTGCGGCTCCGTGTCGCCGCGGGTGAGCTCGGCACCGTCGCCCACGCCTACCACCGCATGTACAGCCTGCGGGACCGGGAGGGCGCATGGCTGTGGGACGACGCCCGCAGCGGCGGCATCATCCTGGAATCCCTGGTGCACGGGATCGACCAGATCATCTGGATGCTGGGCGAACGGCCGCGCTCCGTCGCGGCGATGACGCACTCGGGCCGTGGCGGTGTCGCCGACGCCGCCACGGTGCTGATGCGTTTCCCGGGCGGCGCCGTGGGCACGGTCGAGGGCTCGTGGATCAGCGATCCCCACATCCCCTTCGGCAGCCTCGACATCGTCGGCTCCGCCGGTTCCGCCGCCTTCGAACGGGGCCGCTTCAACAACCGCCACTTCCGCGTCGAGACGGCCACGGCCGCCGCCGGTGTCCCGGCGCCGCACGCCGACGTACTCGCCGACGACGACGCCGGGTTCGTCGCCCTGCACGAGCACTTCGCGGAGTGCTGCACCCACGGCAAGCCGCCCCGCGCGGCCACGCTCCAGGAGGCCCACACGGCCGCCTACGTGGCCGTCACCGCCATCGAGGCGGCCAGGACCGGGCGGGAGTTGCCCCTCACCGACCTGTGGCAGGACGGTCCCTGACGAAGACGCGGCTCGGCCGCAGTCGCACCGTCACCCGCTGGGCGTCCGGATCGTCCGGGTAGGTGCGCCCCTTGTAGCGCATCGACAGCCTCTGGATGAGGTCGTCGGCACCTTTCTCCTGGAAGGCGACGGTGCCCTCGACGGACACGTACGAGTTGGGGTTCTCGCGCGGATACACCAGCAGTGTCGCGCGGGAATCCTGCTCCAGGAGACGGTACTTGAGCCGCTCGCGCAGGGTGCTGACCACGATGTCGTCCCCGTCCGTGGCGCACCACACCACCGAGAGGTGCGGCGGTCCGTCGAGCCTCGCGATGCCCAGGACCGCGAAGGCCCGGTCGTCGATCCACCGGCGCGCCGACTCCGGGATTGCCTGGTTCCCCATCGCTTCGCCTTCCGTCTGCCCGTCGCGCTGTGCGCGGCCGGCGCCGTCACTTGCGTACGGAACTGCGCTGAAAGCCTGCCCGACCACGCGTCCGGCCGCCAGAGCGCCCCCGGCCCGCCGACAGCACGTCGGCGTCGATCCGGTCCACCACGACCAGCAGCGCCAGGGCGCCGAGGACCGCGACCAAGGCGGCGGACAGCAGCCCGGGCACGAACGATCCGGTGAGGTCCTTGAGTACGCCCACGATCACGGGAGAGGCGATGCCGGCGATCCCGGAGAAGGTGTTCTGCAAGCTCTGCAGGGTCCCTGCCAGCGGCGTCCCCGGTGGTGAGATGTCCGCCGGAATCGTCAGCAGCACGGAGGTGGCGAACGACACCCCGGCGAAGGACAGTGACAGCAGCGCGAGCGCCGCCCCGGCACCGGGCACGACGGCGGCCGCGCCCACGGAGGCGCCCACCAACAACCCGCCGGCCCCGCAGCTCTTGCGCGCGAACGTGAGCGTCCTGCCGCGCCGTACGAGAAGGTCCGAGGCCCACCCGCCGAGCCAGTTCCCCACGATGGCGGCGAAACCGGGGAGCATGCCGAAGAGCCCGAGCTGGAGCAGGGTGAACCCGCGGGCGTCGACGAGATAGGAGGGGAACCAGGTGATGAAGAAGTAGATGACGTAGGACTGTGCGATCACGGCGAGCACCGTGCCCCAGACCGTGCGGTTGCGCAGCAGCTCGCCCCAGCCGGGCGTGGGCGCGGAGGCATCCGCCCGAACGGCTTCCGGGACCGGACCGTCCTCCTCCTCGTGGATGTGGCGCAGCTCCGCTTCGCCGACCCGCGCGTCTTCGTCCGGCCGGTCGCGGAAGAGCCTCCACCAGAACAGGGCCCAAACCAGCCCGACGGCTCCCGCGAAGACAAATGCCCCGCGCCAGCCCACGGCTGCCGTCAGCACGGCGAACAGCGGAAGGGTCACCAGCGTCCCCACGCGCGCCCCGCTGTCGTACAGCCCGCTCGCGGTCGCCCGCTCGGCGCGCGGGAACCAGTACGCGACGCAGCTGGTCCCCGCGGGGAACATCGCGGCCTGGGTGACGCCGAGCAGCAGGCGGGAGGCCAGCAGCCAGACCCAGCCGGAGGCCAGGCCCGTGGCGGCGGTGACCAGGGACCACGCCACGGCGGCGACGGCCAGCACGCGGCGCGGCCCGAATCTGTCAACCATCCGCCCGCATGGGATCTGGAACGCCGCGTACGTCCAGAAGAAGGCGCCAAGGAGCAGTCCGGACATGCTGTCGTCCAGGTGGAACTCCTCCTTCACCACGGGGAGCGCCACCGACAGGCTGGAGCGGTCCACGTAGTTGACGACCACGGCCAGGAACAGCAGGACGACCACCTGCCATCGAACCCGCGTCGTCGTCGGGGCGGTCCGAGCATCGCGCGTGCCGTCCGTCTCACGCAAGGGCGGGTCCTTTCACACCGGTGGTACCTGCGTACGTGCGTGCCGCGGCTCCAGGCTCCTCTCGCAGTATGGAGGTGCCCGGAGGGCGGAGCACCGCGAATTCAGGACAGCGGGATGCTGCGGGCCGGGCGTAGGCTCGGCGCGGTGGGCGGGGGGATCTCCAGCAGACCCTTGTCGGCGGAGCCGGCCGCGGTATCGGCGCCCACCGGGGTGGTCGTCATGGGGCGGGCGGCCGCGCAGCGCTGCTTCTCCGCCTCGGCCATGGGGCCGGTTCGCTGGAAGATGCGGTCCGGAACGGCGCGTGAGGGCGCGTCGACCACGGCGTGCAGCCGGTAGTCGTCCCTCTTGTTGACGAACCAGCCTTCGACGCGTTCTCTGCTGGGCTGCAGTTCCACCCAGCTGACCTCACCGGGCTGGATCTTCTCCACCACCGTCCGCTGGTCGCTGCTGAACCACTGGAAGGGCCGCTGCCAGGCGATCTCGTAGCCGAGGGCGAGCTGCCTGGCCAAGTGGCTGTCGGCGAGCCGTTTCTTGTCCTCCGTGCGATCGCCGGTGGTGGGCAGCCGGGCTGCCGGTTCGAGCAGGAGGTTCGCGGCGGCGTAGGTCTGGGAGATGCTGTCGTGGCCGCGTTCGGTGTAGGAGAGGACGCGGCTGTGTTCCAGGGCGTTTCGAGTGCAGTTGACGAAGGCCTCACCGATTACCCGGGCCCGGTCGTAGTAGCGGAAGGAGTAGCGCGGGTCGGGCCGGAAGGTGCAGATGTTGTCACCGTTGCAGTTGGAGACCGCGACCGTGAGCGAGGCCTCGCGTTCATTGTCCTTGTACGCCTCGGCGGCGCCGAGGGCGTACTTGTCGACCGTCTTGTCCACGGGCGGCGGCACCTCGACGGCCCGGACCCTGGTGACCATGGGTGAGCAGGGCACCTGGGAAGCGGCGCTGGCGATCCTGGAGGTGAAAGTGAGCACCGGCTCGTTCTCGTCCGCGATGAACTCATAGGTGCGCTCGGTCCAGCGCCCCCGGCCGGGCGTGCCCTTCGTTCGGTCCGGGTCGGGCGCGGTCCGCATCTCCCGGACGGGCCCGCCGGATCCCTGCACCGTGTAGGGCTGGCCGTCGGCGACCTCGTCGCGGGTGCATTCCTGGGCCACGGCGGGGCTGTCCTCGTAAGTGACGGTGACCTTGGACCCGGTGCGCACCCCGCGCAGCCGCTGCCGGAGGGTGTTGCCGGACTTGGACAGCCCGACGCCGGCCGCCCCGTCGGCCCGGCCGGAGGCGGAGGGGGAGAAGCGCTGGTTGAGCCCGGTCCAGTAGGCGAGGCCGACGGTGGACCGCTCGCCGGTGAAGGCGGGTGCGGTGAAGTCCCCGTTGAGGACCGGGACGTCGTTCTGTGCCGCGGCGGCGCCCACGGCGTCGGCCGCGAGCAGCGAGGGGAGCAGGAGGCCGGCCGCGGCCAGGGCGTGGAGGGCCGGACGGATGGAGCGGTGCATGACGGCGGGCTCCTCAGCGGGACCGGCGGGTGCCGTGTACGGGATGGGCGTTGTCCTCGTCGGGGGCGGTGTCGCCACCGGGGCGCTTGCGGCCGCAGAGGTTGTCGGGCACCGCGTACGTCTGGGCGATGAAGCGGCTGGTGTTGATCATGGAGGGGCTGTCCACCGCCACGTCGGTGATCTTCTTGCCCTGGTCGGTGACGAGGCTGCCGACGACCCGCCGCATGGCCGCGCTCGCGGCGAAGACCAGCATGTCGTAGGGCTTGACGGTCGTCCGGTAGGTGGTGGTCTCGGTGTTGTCGGTGGTCCAGGACCGCGCGTAGGTCGCCTTGAAGGCGGTCTCGAAGGCCTGTTTGGCGCTGGTCGAGCCGGTTTCCTTCGATCCGCTGGAGACCGTGTTCCTGGTGCCCTTCTCCGAGGTGGGACCAGTGTTCAGGAAGGGGGTCTTGTGGCCGTTGGAAGATTCGTCGGCGAGGTTTGCCGTGACCTCGCCGGTCGCGGTGACCGTGCCTTCGACCGTGGCCCGGCCCGAGATCTCCCCGCCGATGTTGTCGGAGCTGCTGGTGCGCAGGGTGACGGTACGGTCCACCGTCATGGGGTCGGTGGTGCAGTTGACGACGGCGTTGCCCAGCGAGGCGACGGCGGTCGCGTACTCGCGGGTGCGGGCGGTGTCGATCTGGAAGGAGCAAGCGTTGCGCGTGCTTCCGCAGTACTCCAGGATCTCCTCGATCCGTGTCTGGCGGTCGTCCGCGGTGCGCGCGTGAGCCACGGGCAACCTCCCCGGCCCCTGCCGGGCACTGCCGTCGGCGGCGGCCGGAGCGGGCGCTGAGGCGAGGCCAAGTGCGAGCACGGGCAGGAGCAGGGCACCACGGCGCAGGAAGTACGTGGTCATCGGAAGTTCCCCTCCTCAGGGGCTGTGGGCCGCTCAGGATCCGAGGTGGGAGCAAAGCTGTGTGGCAGGGAAGGGGGCCTGACCCTGTTCTGCGGCGCCGCCCGGCAGGGAACCCGGGAAGTTCGCGCAGGTGGTCGTGACGGCGGCGGTGCCGTTGTCGGCGGGTTCCGGCCGGAAGGCGGTGATGGTGTCTGCCATGCCCTTGATGCCGGCCTCCTCGCGCTCGCCCTTGCCGGCGAGCTTCTCCATACACGCGGCGTTGCCGGCCGGGCACTCGGCGATCTTGCTCCCGACGGCCTTGATGTCCTTGCCGGTCTGCTGCGCGGCCGCCTGGTTCGCCTCCTGGCGCGCGGCGATCCGCTCGGCGGCCTCGGCGTTGACCTCGACGTCGCTCTTGCCCTTGGTGCCCGCCCGGTCGCACACCGAGGCGGGGACGGCGAACGTGTCGGCCATGAAGGTGCTGTTGTTGACGGTGGACGGGCCGTCCACGACGACGTTGCGTGCACTGAGCCCGGTGCCGGTGGTGAGCGTGCCGGCGATCCGCTGCATGGCGGCGCTGGCGCCGAAGGCGAGGGCCTCGCCGGACCGGACGGTGGTGCTGTAGGTGGTCGTCTCGGTCTGCTCGGTGGTCCAGCTGCGCTGGTAGGAGAGCTTGAACGCGCCTTCGAAGGCCGCCTTGACGCCGAGTGACCCGCCGACCTTCCCGCTGCCGCTGACCCCGGCCTCGGCCCCTACCGTCGCATGGGGGCCCTGTTGTTTGTTCGGGGTGACGAACTCCCCCTTGCCCTTCGCGTCGACCCCGGCGCTCACTTCGCCCGAGGCGTTGATCTGGCCCTCGACGGCGAGCTTCCCCGTGATGTCGCCGCCGAGGTTGTCCGTGCTGCCCGTGCGGAGGACGATCTGCCGATCCACCCTGATCGGGTCCCGGGTGCAGTTGACGACGGCGTTGCCGAAGGATTTGACGGCGCTGTAGTACTCGCCGGACGCGGCGGCGTCGATCGTGAAGCGGCAGTCGTCGCGGTGCTTGGCGCAGTGCTCGCGGATACGGGCCGGCGAGGGCAGCGGCGTGTCCCCGTCGAAGGCCTGCACCGCGGGGAGCGGGGGTGCCTTCTTGGGCACGGGGGCGGCGCTCGCCGGAGCGGAAAGGGACACGGGCACGAGCATGAGCACGAGGAGTACGGCGAGTGCCGCTGCCCTCGGCATGGCGGTGCGCCGCGCGTGGATCTTCGTATCGGTCACGGGTTCATCAGCTCGCAGACACCGGTCATCAAGGGCGCCCCTCCGGAAGACGTGAGGCCTGCGGGCAGTTCGGCTGCAAAGGCGGCGCACGCCCCGTCCACTGCCGTCGCAGCGTTGTCGGCCGGTGCGGGCTTGAACTCGTCCAACCCCTTGCGGGCCTCGTCCAGGCCCTTGCGTTCCTCGGTCCCGGAACCGGCAAGGCCGGTCATGCACTCCTTCGAGCCCGGCCGGCACTCCTCGACCTGCTTCTTGGCCGCCGCGATGTCCTTTTCGGCCGTCTCCGTGCCCTTCTCGACGCCCTTGCGGTCGGCCTCGACATCGTCGCGTTCGGCCGGGGCGGCACCGCAGGGCTTCGGCTCGCCTCCGGGGCAGGGTGGATCCTCGTCGTCGGGGGCCGGCACCGACCGTGCGAGGGGGACGGGGGCCGGCGTGGCGTGTGCCCACGGGGCGGGGCCGCAGACGGCAGCCGCGGTCAGGGCCGACACGAGGAGGAGCAGCGGACGGGACGGACGGATGCGGTGGCGCATGGCCTTCTCCGGGACGGCGAATGGGGGGTCGGCGCCACAGCCGGGCGCCTACGCCAAGTATCCGGCTCGATTACGCATTGCGATCTCCGCTGGTCGGGTCACCGTCCGGGCTCACCACTTTGGCCGATCTTGACCTCAGCCCATCAGATTTTTCGGATCCACAGCCGCTTGGGCGAGCCGGACCACGACGGACACCGCCGTCCGGACCTCGACACGGCCGGACCGCCCGCACCCCGAAGGAACGACCGGGTAGCAGCACCGACCCCACGGGCGCGCACCGCACACCCCCGCGGCCGACGGCCGGACAGCCGCACCATCGCACTCCACGGTCCGCCACGCCGCCGGAGGTCGACTTCACCACAACAGGCCAGCGCCGCACCCCTTCCCCACAACCCGTGCGGCGGACGGGCACACGAGTGGGTTCGGCGATTCCAGCTCGCAGATATCGCCTAATTCAGACAATCTGCCTATATCTCCGATGTCCGTGACGGTGTCCCCCGGACATCGCCACGGGTGACGCACGCCCCCGGAGTAGCCCAAGTCCCGGAGTCCCTGGAGGCCGTGCCCGGAACGCGGCCCGGCCCCCGCCACGGCCTCCACCCTGCGCCTCACCGAAGGAGCCCCCATGGCCCGTCCACCCGGCCGCACCCTGCTCAACCGCACGCTCGCCGCAGTCACCGTCACCGCCGCCATCGCCGCTCTACCGGCCACCGCAACCACCGCCGGCGCCAACGAGGGCCAGCCGACCGTACTCGCCTGGGGAGCCGGGCGAACCGGCCAGCTCGGCAACGGCACCCTGGCCGACAGCCTCTCACCGGCCTCCGTGACCAGCCTCTTCCGGGGCGACGTGACGGAGATGTCCGCGGGGGGCACCTCCTCGTCGGACTCCTTCGTCCTTGCCCTCACCGACAAGACCGTCAAGGCCTGGGGGCACAACTCCTCGGGCCAACTCGGCAACGGCGGGCGCTCCAACCAGACCGTGCCCCTCACCGTCCCGAGCCTCGGCGGCATCAAGGCCGTCGCGGCCGGCGGCTCGCACGCCCTGGCGCTCGACGACCGCGGCCAGGTCTACTCATGGGGCGACAACACCTACGGACAGCTCGGCAACAACCGCACCGGCGAAAGCCGCACGGTCCCCGACCGGGTCCAGGGCTCGTTCAAGGCCAAGCGGATCTCGGCGGGGTGCGACTTCAGCCTGGCCCTGCTGGAGAACGGCAAGGTCTACGCATGGGGGCGCGGCGTACACGGTCAACTCGGCAACGGCAGCCGCGCCCTGAGCTCCGTACCCCGCCAGGTCCAGGGCCTGGAGGACGTCATCGAGATCGATGCCGGCTGCCACCACGCGGTCGCGCTCACCTCCGACAACACCCTCAAGTCCTGGGGCTACAACCTGTACGGACAGCTGGGCAATTCGAGCACCACCTCCTCCACCGTCCCCGTCGACGTCGACTGGCTGGAGGGCGTAACCGAGATCGAGGCCGGAGCCCACCACAACTACGCCCGCACCGGCGACAGCAGAGTCTTCGGCTGGGGCAGCAACCAGTACGGCCAACTCCTGGAGCCCGACGCGGCCTTCGAAGCCAACGTATCGCGCACCAACCGCACCTCCCCCGTCGAGATCCGCCGCCTGGAGGGCGTCCAGAGCCTGGCCGCGGGCGCACGCCACGGCATCGCGGTCACCGCCGGCAAGGTCTACACCTGGGGCGACAACGGCGAAGGCCAGCTCGGCAACGGCACCACCATCGCGCGCTACGAGCTGGTCACCGTCCTCAACGAAGGGTCCGCGATCACGAAGGTGGCGGCATCACTCGGCGGCAACACCTCGTACACGTACTGACGTCAACCCTTCGAAAGGACCGGGCCATGACCCTCCTGCGCACCACCCCGGCAGTCGCCCTCACCTCAGCTATCGTCCTCACCACACTCACCGCACTCACCGCCTCCGCCCTACCGGCTCATGCGGGGAGCAGCGACCCGTGGGTCCGCAGCTGGGGCGCGAACACCGTCGGCCAACTCGGCAACGGCAACACGGTCCAGCAAACGACCCCCACCGCCGTCCAGGGCATCGCGCGCGCGGACGTACAGGAACTCTCCGCGGGCGGCACGGAGGCCGTCACCACTCCCGCCGCCCCCGCCACGACCTTCGCCATCGCACTGCTCAAGGACGGCACCGTACGGTCCTGGGGCTCGAACAGGGACGGCCAGCTCGGCAACGGCACCACCACGAACGACGACCATCCCGCCGCTGTCGCCAAGCTCTCCGGCATCAGCCATGTCTCCGCCGGTCTCAACCACGCACTGGCCGTGCAGGGTGGTCGCGTCCTGTCCTGGGGCGGCAACGGCTCGGGCCAGCTCGGCAACGGGACGACCAGTGCGACAGCGTCGACCACCCCGGTGGCGGTTCAAAGCCTGAGCGGGATCGACAAGGTCGGCGCGGGCTGTGACTTCAGCGTCGCCCTGCACAAGAACGGCACGGTGTGGGCCTGGGGGTCGGGTGCCGACGGCCGCCTCGGCAACGGCGCCACCGCCGCCAGCAATATCCCCAAACAGGTCAAGGACCTGGCCGACGTAGAGTCCATCTCGGTGGGATGCAGGCATGTGCTGGCCAGAACGACGGACGGCACCGTCAAGGCCTGGGGTCACAACAACAAGGGTCAGCTGGGCAACGACACCATCGCCACCACAGGCGCGGAGAACCACAGCAAGGTCCCCGTCGACGTCCAGTTCCTCGACTCCGTCGCCAAGGTGTCCGCGACCGCCTCCAGCAGCTTCGCCATCCTGAGCGACGCCAGCGTCAGCGCCTGGGGGGACAACGCCGGCTTCCTGCTCGGTGACCGCACCACCATCGACCGCACCACTCCCGTCCCCATCGAAACCCCTCTCGGTGTGAAGGACATCGCGGGCAGCGCAGAGCACACCCTGGCCGTGCTCGACAACGGCTCGGTGGTGGCCTGGGGTACCAACGCCGGCGGACAGCTGGGCAACGGCAGCACCACCTCCAGCGCCGAGCCCGTCCAAACCCTGCCCCCCGGCAGCGACGTCTCCCGTGTCGCGGCCGCCATCAACGCCAGATCCAGCTTCGCGTACTGATCCCGCCGACTGACACGAAGACATTCGAGGGCACCACCGGGCGGCGGGGCCGGTCTGCACCGCGCCCGAGCCCACCCGTATCCGGCGCGTGCCGGCGGCCGCCGCACCCAGCAGCACGACGGGTGCGGCGGCGACGACGCTCGGGGTCAGGTGGTGCTCGGCGATCCAGTAGCGGGCGTATCCCAGACGTTCGGCATGTCGGGCCAGGTCGACCGTGCGGTGCAGCGCCGGGCAGGGGTCGAGTCCGAAGCAAGGGGTGCGAGGTCCAACACCGACAGCGGCACGGCTCTTCGTGACGGCACGTCGGCCCACACCTCTCACAGTTAACTGCCGGTCGGTGATGTGCCCGGGGGCCGGATGCCGGACGGCAGAGCAGGGCAGGATACGGATGCGGGTGTCGGCCCGGGACCGCGGGATCCGGTAACCGGCCCCGGGCAAAAGCCAGTGAACCAACGCGCCAGGTGTGAGAACGACTGGTTGCGCCTACGAAAATCGGCCACAGCAGGCGGCCGGGTCCTATCGAATCGACCTAGTGACCTGAGTCAGAGATTCGGTGGCAGTAGGCCGCGACTTTGTCGAGGATCTCGTCGGCGGTCTTCGTCCAGACGAAGGGCCTGGGCTGGTCGTTCCAATCGGTCAGCCAGGCCCGGATGTCGCGTTCGAGGGCCTGGACGGAGCGGTGGACTCCACGCTTGAGCTTCTTCTGCGTGAGCTCGGCGAACCACCGCTCGACCAGGTTCAGCCAGGACGCGCTGGTCGGCGTGAAGTGCAGGTGAAAGCGAGGGTGCGCCAGCAGCCACTTCTTCACGTCCGGCGTCTTGTGGGTCGCGTAGTTGTCGAGGATCAGATGGACCTGGAGACCGGCCGGAACCTCCTTGTTGAGCTTGGCCAGGAACTTCTTGAATTCGGCAGCCCGGTGGCGGCGGTGGAGCGATCCGATGACCTTGCCGGTCGCGACCTCGAGGGCGGCGACGAGGGTGGTGGTGCCGGCGCGGATGTAGTCGTGGCTGCGGCGCTCTGAAACACCGGGCATCATCGGCAGAACCGGCTGGGACCGGTCCAGAGCCTGGATCTGCGACTTCTCGTCCACGCAGAGGACCAAAGCCTTCTCCGGCGGATCGAGGTAGAGGCCGACGACATCACGGACCTTGTCGATGAACAGCGGATCCGTCGACAGCTTGAACGTCTGCGACCGGTGCGGAGCCAGGGCGAACGCCCGCCAAATCCTTGAGACCGTCGACTGCGACATCCCGGTCACCGCGGCCATCGACCTGGTCGACCAGTGCGTCGCGTCGCAACGGTCGCTGTCGCTGGTGCAGCACTGTCGATGTCCGGCGTCGCGCATGCTGGACCTGATACCGACACCGCCTCGGGCAGCCCTCTCAACGCCTTCAAGGTCGTTCCGGGATTCGACCTGGTCAACCCCAACTCCCCGAGCAACCCCGTTAGGCCCCTCACCGGCGCCCTGGGCTGCTGACCTCTCCCGAGCCTCGGTGGGACCTTCGGCCCTGCCGGCCCCGGTACCTGAGTCCCTTCGGGACCGTGAAGAGCCCCCGCCGACTACTGCCGGAGAGGGCTCTTCTTGGTGTCCAACCCGTGTACTGCGGGCCGTGTCGGACCAGGTGAAGCTATCAGGCCAGCCACTGCTCCGGACCATGACCAGGAGGGCGGCGGAGTTCGGGGACGGCTGGCTGGTACCCAGGAACGGGGCGCGTTCGGCTACCCGCGACCTGGTTTGCGGCTGGTGTCTGAGTTAGGACTCCAGGGCCACGATGCAACTGCCATGCCTTCGATTCGGCGTTCTGATCGCGAAGGCGCCCGTCTGTTGCAAACGACGCCGGCCTCGCCACCCAGTCCAACGCCTTCGACAAGGTCAAGTCGGCCCTCCTCGACGCCTACCGCCTCGGCCTCTGCACCGAGAACCCGGTCCTGGGCGTCAAGCCCCGCAGTACGACCCCGAGTGCGATGACCGTCAACTCTGCTGCCAGGACGCGCCCGGGCCGCCCGGGGGGAGGACCAGGGCGCGCGATGTGGTTGCCTCACTGGATCAGGCCGATGTGCGGATGTTCCGGGGATACCGGGCAGACGTGCAGTTGCAGGTCGTAGCCTCGGGCGAGGTCGAGCCGGGTCGGGTTCCACGGTTCGGGATCGTCGAGGGACCCGGTGGCGAGGGCTTGGTCTTCGGAGGGGATCCAGCTCTCGGTATGGGATCTCCATTCGGACGAGGCGATGGTGAGCAGCGGGTCCATCCCGGTGCCGCACACGGGGCAGAGCCGGGCGACGGGATCGGTGAGGCCCCAGCGGGTCCAGCCACCGACCTTCCAGCCGGGAGCGACGGACAGCTCGTTCCAGTAGAACTCGTCCGGGGCGAGGACGTAGCGGTTGTCCACTCCGGCCGCCCGCCACCTGCCCCCGTCCGCCAGTTGCTGCTGCAGCTCCTTGTCCAGCTCCAGGGGGTTGGGGTATTCGGTGATCTGCTCCGGCGCGAGCAGGCACGGCTTGGGCACGTAGCCCTCGTACTCCACGTCGAACGGCTCGGGCGGCGCGGCAAGGACCTCGGTGACGTCGGCGGCGGTACGCCGGAACAGGGCGGTGAGCGGCTTGTCGTCCGGCTCGTGGTCGAAGGGACACCACAGCACCTGGAGCAGATCGGCCCGTCCGGGCGTGCGCAGGAGGGGTATGTCCCGCACGTACAGCTGGGCGACGGGCACCATGGCGACCGGGCCCGGTCCCCCGTGCCACTCGTCGCAGTGCGGCCACGGCTCGTCGGCGGGCCACAGCAGTGGCCCGCCGACCGAGCTGTCATGCGGTGTCGCGGACCCGGGGCGGGGATGCAACCGGGTCGCTGTGCGCGCCAGCGGGGCCAGTTGAGGGAAGACCGCGGTGACGTCGAGCGGCCGCGGCGGGGTGGTACGGCTCATTCTGGCTCCCGATGGCGCATATCAGATGGGACTAGTTTCCGAGGTTCAGCAGACCGGTGTTCTTCTGGGTGTTGGTGATGTAGACGTCGGGGAACAGCGGCTGCGAGGTTCCGTCCGAACGCTCGACCCTAGCGGTCATCTTGACGCCCACGGGAATCGTGCTGTCGCTGTTGCGGTAGTCGGGCGTCACCTCGTAGAAGATCGCGTCGTTCGGCCCGAGGATGCCGCCCTCCTTGACGGGCTTCACCGCCAGTTGTGCGACGGCCTCGTAGGTCCGCATGCTGGGCGTTCCCGTGTTCATCCCCGACTGCCAGCACGGGACCAGATTGATCTGTCCGCCGTCTTCGACCATGCCCTTGCCGCCGAGGATGTTGGCGATCAGGTGGCAGCGGGCGAGCCCTGCCGTGGACGAGTTGGCCGTGCGGAACAGATCGGCGTCCAGCCAGCCCGTGATGTCCCCCTTCGCGTCGCTGCCGTTCCCCTTCACCGTACCCAGGCAGGCCTGGGCCATGGCCGCCCGGACACCGGCCGGCCCGAGCGGGTTGGTCTTGATGTTGATGTGCGGGACGGGGTCCGTGGTGTTCTTGATCCACCCGTTGCCACTGGGGACAGCCCCGGCCGGAGTGTTCTGCCGGCAGACGGCCTGCGGCTCGGTGATCGAACCGGCGATCTCCAGGTTGAACTGGTCGCCTTCCACCACGCGCTGGTTCGCGAAGCCTTCGGCGAGCTGGCCCTCAGCAGCCTGCTTGTCCGCGAGCGGGACGTGAGCGCGCGTGCAAGGGCTGCCCGTGCCGCCGTCCAGCACATCGACGACCCACCCGCCACTGCTGTGCCGGGGGAGGAGTTCGGCGCACTGAGCGCCGTCGGTTCCGCCTTCGCGAGTGACCGCGAAGGGGAAGTCGTCGCAACTGTCGGTCGCCACGAGGTCCGTCCGGGCCTGGAACGATCCGCAGGTCCGAGCCGCCCGGCCGGCGATGTCGCCGCGTGCCCGGGTCAGCGGCTTGCCGCGTCCCCAGCCGTCGGGGAGGGTGTTCTGGGCCCACAGGTAGCCGGCCGCCGCGGCCCCCGCGCCCGACGGGCTCTGCTGGTCGCTCATCTTGACGACCGGCATGATGCTGGGCACGACGCAGCCGGGGTCGGACGCGCCGGTGGTGGTGTCCCGGACCGCGTCGTCGCAGCGGATCTTAGCCGGGTTGCTCCAGGAGGCGTTCGGGTCCGTGATCTGGGCGCCGGGAGCAGTCACGTACATCTGGTACGACGTCGTGAAGTCGACCGTCGTGCCGGCGGCCGGGGTGGAGGCGTAGGACACGTTGCCCTTGAGGACCTGGTCCTTGACCATGGTCTTCCCCTGCCAGGGGGAGGCGGTGGTGACCTTGCAGCCGGCCGAACAGGCGGCCCTGAACTTCACGTTCAGGGAGGTGACGGCCCCGGTCGCACCGGTCATGGTGACCACGACCATCTCGTTCCACTTCGTGCCCTTGGCGGGCAGGACGGCACTGCTCGACACGTTCAGCGTGCCGGTGCCGATCTCCTTGTCGTTGCCGTCCTTGAGCGTGTACAGCACGGTCAGGCTGTACACGCAGTACCCGAAGCGGCTGTGCCACCACGTCCCGGGGGTCGTGATCGCACAGCTGCCCGAGTCGGCGGCGGCAGCAGGGGCCGCCGCCGGCGGCGCGGCCGCGAGGGACTTCCGCAGTGCCGTGGTCACCGGCGTGGCGATCGTGGTGACACAGGCCCGCACGGCGCCCGCCTTGCGCTCACGGGAGTCGGCGTGCGTGGGCTCGCAGCTCTCCTCGGAACTCAGCGTGGCGGGGCGGGTCTTGCCGGGGGCGGCTGTGCCGGCCGGACCGTTCGGGTCGACGCCGCCCGCCTTGCGGGGGGACGCCTGCGCCGCCGACGTCTTGCCGACGTCGCCCGGGGCGGGGGCCTGGCCGTCGGCGGCGGCAGCGGTGCCGGTCGCGGTGAGGCTCAGAACGAGGAGGAGAGCGGGAAGTATTCGTCTCCTGCGAGGTGAAATCATGTCTTCTCTCTGTGGAAAGCCGCCCCGGGCGGCATCTGGCAGCACATGCGATCAGTTGCGCCGCATCGCCTTCTGCCGCCCGGGGCGGGAATGCAACCAACGGCCGTTCCGGTCGGGCGTTCCGATCTGACGAAACGTTTCGCCAGTCGATTCGCCCTTGCTCGGATCAGATGTCAGTGAACGAGGTCGTAGAACATCTTCGATGCGGCCCCGGCGGCCTTCTCCACGGTGCGGGCGACCGGCTTGGCCACGCTGGTGGCGGCACGTCCGCCGCCTCGGGTGAGCAGCCCCAGTGCCGCGCGGCCGGCGGAGGACACGAATTCGCCGCTGGTAAAGCCGTATTCGATTCCGGAGGCGATCGCGCTGACTCCGGCGGCGACGACGGAGACGCCGAGGCAGACCGCGGCGATGCTGCCGAGGACGGGTGCTGCCGGGAAGAACACGCACGAGACGGCGAAACCTGCCGCCAGGAGCCCGGCGGCCATACTCACCTTGTCGGCGGTGTCAGCCCACCACTTGGCGTCGTTCCACCATTCGTCCTTGCCGGACTGGCTTCCCTTGGGGTTGACCGTGTCGTTGTTCGTCGTGTCGGAGGGGTTGCGGTTCGCGTCCCGGTCCTTCTGTGCCTGCTCGGCGGCCACGCGCGCGGCTTCCCGCACCTCGGCCGTCCGCTTGTCCGCGGCGATCTGGCGCGCTTCGGCGGCGGCAGCGGCAGCGGTCTTGGCGTCCTGCCCGGCGGCGAGCGCGGACTGGTGGGCGTTGGCGGCGGAGGTCTGGGCGCTGTACGAGGAGGCCAGGGCGCTGCGGGCCGCGTCGATGGCGCGGTTGGCGGAGTGGTTGGCCGCGCGGGAGGCGCTCTGGGCGGTGGCGGCGGCTTCCTTGGCCTTGTTCGCCGAAGCCTGGGCGTCGGCGGCGGACTTGTCCGCCGCGTCCGCGTGCTCGCGGGCCTTGTCCGCGAAGCCCTGGGCCAGGTTCGCCGAATCGATCGCCTTCTGGGCCCACTCCTGGGCCTTCTCGCCGGCGTCCCGGGCCACTGCCGCGACCTGGGAGGCGAGTGCCGCGTCCTTCTGCGCGTCCTGGGCGATCTTGGCCGCTGCGGCAATGCTCGCCTGCATGGCTGCGGCGTGGCTGAGGGAGTCGTAGTCGAGCTGGGCGGCACGGTGCTGGACGGCCTCCACGAAATGCCGGCGCATCCACGCGGGGCCCGACATGGCGACCTCCGCGTAGGCCTTGGAGTACGCGTCGCCGCTGGCGATGACCTTCATGGTCCTGACGGCGTCGTCCTCTTCGACCGCCTTGGGCAGGTCCTCGTCGAAGAACTTCTGGAGGGCTTGCGGGGTGTTGGCGTTGAGCGCGTCGTTGGCAGCCTTGGTCACGGCCTTGCCGGGCTTCTCGTTCAGGATCTTCAGGATGTTGACCCTGTTGTCCTCGGCGCGCGACTTGAGGACGCCGGAGGTGTTGAAGTCCCCTTCCGCGGGGATGCCGCCGGCAATGGCCTGAACCGCTGCCTTCGCCACGGCCGGCTCGGAGACCTGGGCGATGAAGAGGATGGTCTCGCGGTCGTCCTGGGACTCGGCGAGCTGCCGGTCGAGGTCGATCCAGGAGTGGACGTCGTAGTCGGACCCGGCGAGTGCGAAGCGGGCGGCCTGACGGGTCCAGGTGCCGCTGGAGTTCAGCAGTGCGACGGCCGCCTGGCGGCCGAGGGCGGCGGCCGCGGTGAGGTCGTCGTTCCCGAGGGCCTGCTCCGCCTTGGCTATCAGGTCCTTGGTGGCCTGGGCGGTCTTCTGCGCCTGGGTGCGCTTGTTCAGGTCGGCCGCACGTTCGCTCTTGTCCAGGAGGGCGAGTTGCGCGGCCTCCTTCATGCCTTGCAGCTTGTCCGCCACAAGTGCGGCCGCCTCGGCGTCCCGGGCGTTCTTCTCCACGAGAATCGCGTCCGCGATGGCCTGGGTGGCGGTATTGGCGGCCTTGACCGCCTCGTTGGCGTAAGCGGTGGACCGGTTCGCGAAGTCGATTGCCTGGCCTGCGTACTTGACCGCCTCTTCCGCGGCGTCCGCCGCCTTCTCGGCATGCCCTGCCGCGGACTTGGCCGCGCTGTTGGCGGTACGTGCGGCGCGCGCGGCGGTCGAGGCCAGCGCCTGGGCCGAGGAGGCCGCGTTGGTCGCCTGGTTGGCGGCGGAGGAGGCGATCTCCGCCTGGCGCTTGGCCTCCGCGGCCTCGCCCTGGGCGACACCGGAGGCCTCGGCCGCCTGGGCGGAGGCCTTGGCGGCGGCAGCCGCGTCACGTGCCGCGTCCGCGGCGGCCAGGCCGGCGTTCGCGGACTGCTCGGACGCGACGGCCGCTTCATCGGCCGCCTTGGCCGCGGAGTAGGCCTTCGCGGCGGCGTCGCGCGCGGCCACGGCCGCGTTCTTCGCCTCGTTCGTCTTCGAGGCGTCCTTGGACGCGGCGATCGCGGCGTTGTAGGCGCGCGTGGCGGCCGATCCGGCAGCGGCGGCGGCCTGTGAGGCGGCCGTTGCCGCCCAGGAAGCACGCTGCGACGCCTGGACCGCGGCGGACGAGGCACGGATGGCCGTACGGGCGGCGGACGCCGCGCCGCTCGCGGCGGTGGCGGCCTGCCGGGCGGCCTCCGCGGACCTCCGGACGTCGTCCCTCGCCTTCTCGGCTTCGGCGGCGGCCGCCTCGGCCTTCTCCTTGGCCTTGCTGGCGGCTGTCGTCGCACGCTCCGAGGCCTCGACGGCCAGGTCGGTCTGCTCCCGTGCACGCGCGCTCTCGCGCTCGACGATGGCGACCAACTGCCCGATGGTGGCCGCCTCCTGGTCACGGGCCCGTGCGATGTGCTGGCCGGTGTCGAGGTACCACTGCACATCCTCCGCGGTCCCGCTCAGCGCCCGGTTCGCGTACTTCTTGAGCTCCGGGCCCGCTGTGGTGAGGCTGCGGATGATCTCCACCCGCATGTCCTCCAGCCTGGCGTTGTACTGGCCGGTGAGCAGGAACTGCTCCAGCGCCTGGTCCGTGCCGGCACTCAGCGCGGCGTTGCCGTCCCGCTTGATGCTCTTCCCGCCGTTGGCCATGACGCTGAGAGTGGAGACCCGCATGTCCTCGGTGACCGACGGGCGGAAGCCGTCCTTGACGAAGGCGGATACCGCCTCGTCCCCGCCGCTGAGGGCGGCGCCCACGTCCCTGCGGACGCTCTTGCCCCCGTAGCCCAGGTAGGTGAACGCGGCGACACGGTTGTCGATCCGCGTGACCTTCGGCAGCTGCTCGGTCAGGAAGGTCGTGATCTCCTGATCGGTACCGCCGAGTGCGTAGGCGGCCGCCTCCTTGACCGAACGGCCTCCCAGGATCCACGCCTTGACGACCTTGGCCCGATCCGTGTCCGGAAGCGCGAGCGCGTCACCGGTGGGGGCGGCCGCGCCGGGGGCTGCGCGGACCGGGGTGGTGAACAGCAGTGGGGTTGAGACAGCTGCCGCGCCGGCCGCCATGGCGGACACGAATCGGCGCCGACTCCAAAATGTTTCCTGCACAGAAACCTCTCTGACTGTGATCCCGCGTAGAGGCCGGGGATAAAACCCGTCCGGGATTCTCCACCGGACGTCGATGACCCGACCCTATGCAGCGCACACGCCCGGAACACACTCGGCTCCATCCCAATCATCACCGCCACCCAAAGATGGCTGGATCTCGACCATGGATTTTCGAAAAATCGTTGCAACCATTCCGCGGAGTGGCGCAAGTCACGCCCAGAGTGGTGGGTATGTCCTGATATCAGAGATACATCCCATTGGCTGGAACGCGAATGTCTTGGTTTCATTCAGAAGATCGTCAGCCACTTGAGCAGACCTCGAAGCCATCTCGTTTCGAGTGCGCAGATCAGCCATGCCCGGGGATAGCAGCAATCACAAGTTCACGCCACATTCGGGCTCACCGATTTCACTCGCGAGCACACCCGCGAGCACACCCGCGTGCACTCGCGAACCACCTGGATCGACACTAAGGACGAAAATGAAGGCACGTAGCACAATTCTGCGGATCGTCGGCTCGGCTCTCGCAGCCGGCGCCCTGACCTGGGGCGCTGTGAGCGGAGTGACCGGCGGAACCGGAACGGAGGGTCTCACGACGCAGTCGATTGCCGACGAGGGTCCGGGTTACGCCATCGAGGACTTCTCCTACCCGAACGCCGACAAAATCCTCGCGGAGCAGAAGATCAAGCTCAAGAGCGGAGACGGCCACATTCTCCTCGCCGAGTGCACGGGCGCACCCGAACAGATGGAGGTCTTCTCCCACAAGAACGAGAAGGTGTGCTTCCGGACAACCGGAAACAAGGGGTACCTGAGCCTGGAGATCCCGGCAGTATTCGGAATCAAGGGCAACGAATATGCCTCGCAGGTGAACATGACCACGGGTACCGAGGAAAAGACTTTCAACGTCGACAAGAACGCCTGGACGGCCGTGGGCGAGACCGCCGACGAAAAGGGCCGCGATTTCATGCTTCTGGAGATCAGGACTTCCAAGTAGCCGCGGCCGGGGAAACCCCCTCCGTGCGTCGGACGTCACACCCGGCGACATCGGCAACTTTTCCTACTCCGAAAGAAGACCATGCCTGAAACTCGTCTCCCCGCGCGGGCGGCCGGTCTGCTCGTCACGGCCACCGCCGTCGCGGCGGGCCTCGTGTCGGCTGTCCCTGCACAGGCCGTCACGGGTCCCGAAGCACCGGCCGACCGGTACGCCTTCACCGCGGCACTCGCCATCGGCGACGAGACCAACGGCCGCGGCTGCACCGCGGTCCTGGTCGACCCTCGCTGGGTCCTGACGGCCGCCAGCTGCCTGGCCACCACGCCCGGCAGCCCGGTCCCGGCCGGGAAGCCCGCCCTGAAGACCACCGCCACGTTCTCCGGACAGGTCCGCGACATCGTGGAGGTCTCCGCGAGTGCCACCGATCGCGACCTGGTCCTGGGCCGGCTGGCTGCCCCCGTCACCGACATCGCTCCGGTCAAGCGCGCCGCCGCCGCTCCCGCGGCCGGCATCGACCTGGCCTCGGCCGGCTTCGGGCGGACGAGGACGGACTGGGTCCCGGGCAAGGTGCACACCGGCGCGTTCACCGTGAACTCCACCGACTCGGCCACCCTCTCGATCACCGGCAAGGGCACCGACGCCCTCTGCAAGGGGGACACGGGCGGCCCGCTCCTCAACGCCGCCGGCGAGCTCGTGGGCATCAACAGCCGCTCCTGGCAGGGCGGCTGCCTCGGAGCCCCGGCCGGCGAGACCAGTACCGGCGCCATAGCCGCCCGCACCGACAACCTCGCGGCGTGGATCGATCCGGTCATCGCCCCGCGCACCGGCAACCAGGTGTCCCTGCTGGCCGGCGGCGGCGGAGCGATGTGGTCCCAGTTCGGGGACCTGGGCTACGGGGAGTACGGCCAGTCCTGGGCCAAGGTCGACGGCAAGGACGTGTCCCGGGTGGCGACCGTCCGCGACGGCGACACGGTGCGGGCCTACGCGATCGCCGGCGGCCGGGTCTACGGCCAGGACCTCGACCTGGCGGCGAACGGCAAGTGGTCCGGTTGGGGCGAGGTACCCGGTGGTGCCGCCGGCGCCAAGGACATCGCCGCCTCCCTGGTGGGCACCAGCGTCCACGTGCAGATCGCCGGCGCCGACGGCAACCTCTACTCGCAGGTCGCCGACTACAGGGCCGGCCGCTGGAACGACCTGTGGACCGCGGTCGGAGCGTCCGGGCTGACCCGCGTCACCAGCGCGCCCGCCGGGCCCATCGTGCGCGTACAGGCCGTCGCGGACGGACGCGTCTACGGTCGCGACTTCGACACCCGCAACAGCAGTTGGACCCCGTGGGGCGAGGTGCCCGGTGGGGCGAGCGGCGTCAAGGACATCGCCTCCAGCATGATCGGCAACAACGTCCAGGTGCAGATCGTCGGCGGTGACGACGCCCTGTGGACCCAGTTCGGCAACTACGACGCCGGCCACTGGAACGACGCGTGGAGCAGGGTCGGCGGCAGCGGTCTGACGAACATCACCAGCGCTCCCTCGGGCAGCGCCGTCGAACTCTACGCAACCGACACCGCGGGCAGGATCAACACGGCCCGGCTCGACACCGGAACCGGCACCTGGAGCGCGTTCCAGGAACTCAAGGGCGGCATCTCCGCCACCACCGACGTGTCCGCCGCGATCATGGCCGCGCCCTCCAGGGCG
Organism: Streptomyces sp. WM6372; assembly: GCF_001279655.1. Lineage (NCBI taxonomy): Bacteria > Bacillati > Actinomycetota > Actinomycetes > Kitasatosporales > Streptomycetaceae > Streptomyces > Streptomyces sp. WM6372. Next base: position 33,792 of record NZ_LGDB01000182.1, read on the forward strand.
ACCGTGGCCGCGACCGCGCCCAACGCGCTGGCCATCCAGAACGGAAACCTGGCCACCGGCGCCTTCGGGGCCCAGTGGAACAGCGTCGGCGGCCTCCCCATCACCAACCTGACCAGCGTCGACACCGGCAAGTCGATCCGCTACGTCGGTGTGGCCGGCGGCCAGGTCTACGACCGCGAGTACAACCCGGCCAGCAACGTCTGGGGCAGCTGGAACGAGGTACCGGGCGGGGCCGTAGGCGTCAAGGACGTCTCCGCCACCATGATCGACAACGTCCTGTACGTGCAGATCGTGGGCTCCAACGGCGACCTCCACACACAGGTCGGCGACTACAACGCCGGCCGCTGGAACACCCAATGGACCGCCGTCCCGGGATTCACCGGACTGACCAGCCTCACCTCCGTGAAGGCCGGCCCCTACGTCCGCCTCTACGGGATCGCCGGCGGCAAGGTCTACGGCCGCGACCTCGACACCCGCAGCAACACCTGGAACAACTGGGGTGACATCCCCGGCGGCATCACCGGCGCCAAGGACATCACGGTCTCCCGCGTCGGAGCCACCGTCCAGATCCAGGTCATCGGCTCCGACGGTGCCCTCTACGGCCAGGCGGGCGACTACCTCGCCGGCGCCTTCAAGCCGTCCTGGACCAAGATCGGCGGCACCGGACTGACCCGCCTCTCCAGCAACTCCGCCGCCGGCAACGTCAACGTCTATGCCATCGGCGCCGCCGGAAAGGTCCAGAGCACGACCCTCGACACCACCCTGGGCAAGTGGACCGCCTGGCGCCAGGTTCCCGGCACCCTCAACACGCCGACCGACCTCACCGCCACCGCCACCCGGTAACACCGCACCGCCACCCGTCCGCGCCGCGACCGCCTTCCGGCGCGGACGGGCACCGGCCGGACACTCCTCCTCCCGCACCATAAGGATGACCATGCCCGTACACGGTTCACGCCTCGCGTGGGCTGCCACGCTGATCACCGCCACGGTGGGAAGCAGCCTTCTCACCGCGAGTCCCGCCACGGCCCTCCACGGGAGCGATGCTCCGGGCAACGACTACGCCTCGGCGGCGAAGCTCAACATCGATGGCAGGGCCGCCTGTTCGGGCGCGCTGGTCGACGCCCAGTGGGTGATCACCGCCGCGTCCTGCTTCCGCAACGGCTCCGCGCAGGTCCCGGCCGGCAAGCCCGCGGCGAAGACGACGGTGACCGTGGGGCGCACCGATCTCACCCGGTCCACCGGCACCGTGGTCGACGCCGTGGAACTGGTCCCCCACCCGGACCGGGACCTGGTGATGGTGAAGCTCGGCTGGCGGGTCGTCGGAGTGGAGCCGGTCAAGATCGCCACCACCGCCCCGGCCATCGGTGAGCAGCTCACTTCGCTGGGGTTCGGGCGGACGAAGTCGGAATGGGTCCCCGACAAGGCGCACACGGGCGCCTTCACCGTGGCCTCCGTCGAAGGCGGTGCGCTCGGACTGGACGCATCGGGCGACGCGGTGGTCTGCAAGGGTGACACCGGTGGCCCGGCCCTTCGTCGGACGGACGGCGGTCTGGAGCTGATGGCCGTCAACTCGCGTTCCTGGCAGGGTGGCTGTCTAGGCACGGATCCGGCCGAGACCCGCACCGGGGCGATCGCCGTCCGTGTCGACGACGTGGCGGCCTGGGTGGACCAGGTCCGAAGGACCACCCCTGCGGTACGCCTGGCGGCCCTGGTGCCGAACGTCACCAAGGTGATGGCCTCGGGCGACTTCAACAACGACGGCCGTACCGATGTCGCCGCCGTCACCACCGACGGAAACCTCCACACGTTCGCCGGCCGCCCCGACGGCACGTTCGAGTACGGCCGCCCGCTGTGGCGGGCCGACGGCAGCTGGGGTCCCGCCAAGAAGATCATCGGGGGTGACTTCAACGGCGACGGGTTCACCGACATCGCCTCCGTCTGGGGTGACGGTGCTCTGCGCATGTACGCGGGACAGCCCGACGGCAGCCTGGCCGTCGGCAAGGCGATGTGGACGGGCGGGAGCACCAACTGGGATGCCATGCACCAGCTCGAACGGTACCGGGCCGCCGGCTCCGATCGCGACGGGCTCCTCGCCGTCTGGGGTACGGGCGATGCCAAGGGCTCTCTGTACGCCTACTCCACCGGTCCCGATGGCGTGCTGAACGGCCAGAGCCGCAAGATGTGGCCGGACACCACCTGGATGTCGATCCAGAAGATCGCCTCCGGTGACCTCGACCACGACGGCCGGGACGACGTCGTCGCCATCGCCTCCGACGGCGCCCTGCGCCGCTACAGCGGCAACGCCGCCGGTGGCCTCGACGCCGGCGCCTCCATGTGGCCCGACAAGACCTGGAACAACATGCCCGTCGTGTTGGCCGGTGACTTCGACGGCGACGGCAGGACCGACCTCGGCGGCCTGTGGAGCAACCAGCAGCGCTTCAACGTCTACAAGGGCAACGGCCAGGGTGGCGTCGCCTTGGGCACCAACGCCTGGCCCTCGCCCTTCCCCCTGCCCGCCGGCGGTCAGATGCGCAACGCGAACAGCGGCAAGTGCCTGGAGATCACCAACTCCAGCAAGGACAACAGCGCCGCCGCCCAGCAGTGGACCTGCGGGGCGCAGGCCGGCGCGAAGTGGGAGTTCCGCCCGACGGCCACCGCCGGTGTCTACCAGATCGTGAACGTGAACAGCGGCAAGTGCCTGGAGATCGTCAACTCCAACAAGGACAACGGGGCCCGTGCGCAGCAGTACACCTGCCACGACATCTCCACCATGCTCTGGACGATCAAGCAGGCCGGCAGCACCGTCAGCCTGGACATCCGCAACGTGAACAGCGGCAAGGCCCTCGAGATCGGCGATTCCAGCCTGGCGAACGGGGCCCCCGCCCAGCAGTGGACGCACTCCTCCGACCCGTCCTTCGCGACCCAGAGCTGGTACCTGTAACCCGCCCTGCCGACAAGCCGTGACCCATCCGGCTGACCCGGAGCACTGGACGCTGCCTACGCCGCCTTTGCCTGCTCCCCCGCCCAGCCCACTACTTGAGGAAACCCGTATGTCTGCTCCCCGTCCGCGAACCGCCCGGATGACCGGCTTGCTCGCAGCCGCCACCGCCGTCGCAGCCGGTCTCACGTCCGCCGGACCCGCCCAGGCCCTCACGGGCCCCGAGGCCCCGAACGGCCAGTTCTCCTCCGTCGTCAAGCTGAACATCGGCGACGAAGCCAACAGCCGTGCGTGCACCGGGGCGCTCGTCAACGAGTGGTGGGTCGTCACCGCTGCCAGTTGCTTCGCCACCACTGCGGGCCAGCAGGTCGCGGCCGGAAAGCCCGCCCTGAAGTCGACCGTAACCCTCGCGGACGGCCGGGCCCTCGAGGTGTCCGAACTCGTTCCGCGTACCGATCGTGACGTGGTCCTGGCCCGTCTGGGAGTGCCCGCCCGGGGCGCGGCCGCGGTCAAGCCCGCCGCCACCGCCCCCACCACCGGTGCGGACCTCACCGCTGCCGGTTTCGGCCGGACGAAGACCGAGTGGGTGCCCGCCAAACTCCACGCAGGCGCGTTCACGGTCAATTCCAGCGACGCCACCACCCTGACGATCACCGGCAAGGGCACCGACGCGATCTGCAAGGGCGACACCGGCGGCCCGCTGCTGAACGCGGCCGGCGAGCTCGTCGGGGTCAACAGCCGGTCCTGGCAGGGCGGCTGCCTCGGTGCCAACCCGGCCGAGACCCGCACCGGTGCCGTCTCCGCCCGCACCGACGACCTCGGCCAGTGGATCGCCACGGCGACCGACCCGCTGCTGGTCCGCCCCGGTCAGACCATCGCGTCGGGCACGACCCTCGTCGGCAAGGACCTGAAGCTCTCCATGCAGGCCGACGGCAACCTGGTCATCTACCACAACAGCGGTGGTGAGGGTAAGGGCTCTGCGCTCTGGTCCTCCAACACCTACGGCAACCCGGGCGCCTACGCCATCATGCAGGCCGACGGCAACTTCGTCGTCTACACGAAGGACGGCGGGGACGGCAAGGGCGGCCACCTCTGGTCCACCGCCACCTTCGGCAACCCCGAGGCCTACCTGCGCTTCCAGAACGACGGCAACCTCGTCGTCTACAAGAAGGACGGCGGCGAGGGCACCGGCGGCGGCCTGTGGTCCTCGGAGACCGGAGTGCGCCCGAACACCCTGCCCAGTGACGGCCGCTACCCGGCCGGCTTCTGGGTCGACAGCCCCAGCAAGATCTTCGTCATGGCCCGCGACGGCCGCCTGTACATCTGGGACAAGAACCAGGCGAAGCAGGTGTGGAGTTCCGACGTCGCCGGCGGCGACGGCTCGTACCTCTCCATGCAGCGCGACGGCAACCTCGTCGCCTACCGCAAGGGCGGTGGCGACGGAATCGGCAACTCCTACTGGTCCACCGCCACCTTCGGCAACCCGGGCGCGTACCTCACCTTCCAGAACGACGGCAACCTCGTCGTCTACAAGAAGGACGGCGGCGAAGGCAAGGGCGGCGCCCTGTGGGCCAGCGGAACCGTGCCCACCGACCCGCGTCCTTCCGCCGCGGTGAACGAGGCCGGCGGAAGTGACCGCGTACGCTGGGCCGACTTCGACGGGGACCGCAAGCCCGACTACATCACCATCGCCGACAACGGTGCCGTGTCCGTGTGGCTGAACCACGGCGGCGACCCCGCCGGTGCGAACGGCTGGCAGGGCCTCGGCCAGGTCGCACCCGGTACCACCACCGACCGCTCCCGGGTGCGTCTGGCCGACTTCGACGGGGACGGCAAGGCCGACTACCTCGTCATCAATGCCAATGGCTCCGTGAACGTGTGGCTCAACCGCGGCGGCGACAAGGTCGCGCCGTGGAAGGCGCTCGGCCAGGTCGCCAGTGGCCTCACCACGGATGCGAGCAAGGTCCGCTTCGCCGACTGGGACGGCGACGGCCGCACCGACTACCTCGTCTTCAACGACGCGGGGGCCGTGGACGTCTTCCTCAACCGGGGCGGCGACCAGGTGGCCCCCTGGCAGGGCATCGGCCGTGTGACGGCGGGTGCCACCACCGACCGCAACCGGGTGCGGTTCGCCGACAGTGACGGCGACGGCAAGGCCGACTACTTCGCGGTCAAGCCCGACGGCAAGGTCGACCTCTTCCTCAACCGGGGCGGCGACGTCGTCCCGAACACCGGCTGGAGCGTCGTCGGCCAGGTCACGGGCGGACAGACCACCGACCACACGAAGGTTCAGTTCGTCGACTTCAATGCCGACACGCACGCCGACTACGTCCTCGCCGGTGCCGGCAGCAGCGCCTCCGTCCTCGCCTGGAACGGTGGTGACCCCGTCGGCGGCAAGGGCTGGATCGATCTCGGCAAGGTCGCCAGCGGCGCCTGATCCCACATCCCGGGGCCATCGGCGCGCGTGCCGCGCCGATGGCCCCGGGATGCCCTGCCCGCCGTCCGTTCCCTCGCCATTGCCCTGAGGACGGCCGTCGGGCTCCTTCGTTTCGCAGGCCCGTCGGGGGTGTTCGCCGCCGACAACTGCTCGGCCCCGCCCTTTCCCTGAAGGACCGACACCCATGACACAGCGCATCACCTCGCTCGGCCTCGCCCTGCTGGCGGGCGCCACCGCACTCGGCCTCGGCGCCGCCCCGCCGGCCGCCGCCGCCGTCCGACCCGCCCCACCACTGGTGAGGATCATGCCGCTCGGTGACTCGATCACCGCCGGCGCGGGCAGTTCCCACGGCGCCGGATACCGCTCCGAGCTCTGGCGCCTGATGGAGGGCCAGTCACGCTTCACCCCCGACTTCGTCGGCTCCGGGTCCTTCGGCAACGCCGGCGACCCCGACAACGAGGGGCACAGCGGCTGGACCATCGACGACGTCCGCTCGAACATCGACCGGTGGCAGACCGCCGCCGACCCGGACGTCGTCCTCCTGCACCTGGGCATCAACGACCTCAACACCCACCATGCGGACCCCGCGGACGCCGCACGGCGCCTGTCCGGACTCGTCGACCGCATCGTGGCCAACCGCCCCGGTGTGACCGTCATCGTCCAGGGCCTGTTCGTCGACACTCCGGGCCTCGGGCAGCAGACGCGCGACTTCAACGCCGCCCTCCGCGGCCAGGAAGCGGAGCGCCGCGTCCGTGGCGAGCGGTTCCGCTACGTCGAACCGCCCCGCCTCGACGTAGCGGCCGAGCTGCCCGACCACCTGCATCCCAATGACGCCGGCTACCGCAAAATGGCCCTGGCCTATCAGGCCGGCCTGGACCAGGCCGTCAACGACGGCTGGACCGAGCGGCCGCGTGCACCGCGGGCCGGTACGGAGACGGGCGGCACCGGCCCGGTGCGGTGGGGGGACTTCGACGGCGACGGACGCCCGGACCACCTCACCATCGCGGACAGCGGTGAAGTGCGGGCATGGCTCAACCTGGGCGGGAAGCCGGGCGGTGGCTGGAAGGCGCTCGGCGCTGTCGCCACCGGCACCACGACGGACCGGACCCGGGTGCATCTGGCCGACTTCGACGGCGACGGCAGGACCGACTACTGGGTCGTCAACTCCAACGGGTCTGTCAACGTGTGGCTCAACCGCGGCGGCGACCCGGTGGGAGCCGGCGGGTGGAAGAGCATCGGCCAAGTCGCCACCGGCACCACGACCCGTGCCGACCAGGTCCGCGTCGCCGACTTCGACGGAGACGGCAGGGCCGACTACCTCACGATCGCCGACAACGGCGCCGTCCACGCCCACCTCAACCGCGGTGGCGACGCGGCGGGCAACACCGGCTGGCATGACATCGGCCAAGTCGCCACCGGCACCACGACGGACCGGACCCGGGTGCGCCTGGCCGACTACGACGGCGACGGCAGGGCCGATTACTGGATGATCGGCCCCAGCGGCAGCGTCACCACCTATCTCAACCACGGCGGGGACGGTCACGGCGGCTGGCAGTACCTCGGGCAGACGGCGACCGGCCTCACCACCGACCACGGCAAGGTCCAACTGGCCGACTTCGACGCGGACGGCCACGCCGACTACATCCTCACCGGCTCCGACGGCAGCGTCGGAGTCCACCTCTTCGACGGAGGCGACCCCTCCGGCCCCCACGGCTGGAACCCCATCGGCACCGTCATCGACGGCAGGTCAACGAACCCTTCCCCTGGGCAACAGGTGGGTCGGCGGTAGTTCAGGAGAGGGAATCGGAGGCCCGTCGTAGCCCTTCACCTCACCGAACCTCGTCCCGCTCGTCCAGTCTTCCCGGGCCTGTGTGATCTCCTCGTGCGACCGCCCGATCCAGTCGGGCGCAACACGCCGGCGATGAAAGCCGTGGCTCGCCCCGACGCGCTCAAGGTGCCGTGTTCAATCTGGGAACCGGTGCCGTCGGCCTGGTGATCGCCCGCACGATGATCAAAGTGGGCTGCGGACAGCTGCCTACCGACGTGCCGCAGGGCGCGCACCATGCGCACCATGCGCTCCCTGCCGCGCCGGGGCCCATTGGGCCATCCTGGTGACATGGCGACCCTGGGAGCACGAGATCGAGCCCAGGGCACTGGTGCTGTGCCCGGGCAGCATTGTGGTTCATGAGGGTCGAGTACTGCTCGTACGGCGACGAGTTGTAGAGGGCCGACTCTCATGGCAGTTCCCGGCGGGCAAAGTCGAACCGGGCGAGTCCTGCGAGGAAGCCGCCGTCCGCGAGACGAAGGAGGAGGCCGGCCTGGACGTGGTCACCGTTGGTCGGCCGGGCGAGCAGATCCATCCGATCCTGACGTGATGGACTCGTGTCGGAACAGCCGCCAGGCCAGCGGGCACGAGACGGGAGCCGGTTTCGTCCACCCACACCTGCGGCCGCACGAGCCGCACGGCCCGCCACACCAACCGGGGCCCGCACCTGATCGACCGGCCAGGTCGAGGAGGTCATGAACTGCTGCAACTGCTCGTGGTCCACTGCCAGGCGTTCGGCCATCGGCTGCATCGACTTCCGGCGGCCGTCCAGCGGCTGCCCCGCAGACACAGCCCGCCCTTGGCCCGCTGATCCCGCCGGACCAGTGGGGCGAACACGTCCCCGGCGAAGTCCTCCAACCGACCTCGACACACAGCAAGTTTCCCAGCCCTCATACAACTCGACCGACATCCCACCCCAAGCGACCAACGCCGAGGAAAATCTCGGGAGAGTCAGAAACAAGACACTCCCTGACCGCCCCAGGACTCACGAAGAGACCGTGCGGGACGGCCAGGAGCACACCGTGAAACCGGGAGTGTGGCTGTCGAACACCGAGACCAGACGCACCAGACTCACCACCGAGCAGCTCCAGGCGCTGGCCGCAGAGTCCAGGTCCGCCAGCGAGTCGGCTCTACCGGCGTGCCACGTCCTGAGAGGAAGGAGGAACGATCCTGTCGCCGCGCAGGAGTCCGCTGCCCTGCGGGGCCTCCGCGGGGTCATGGCCGGCACTGACGATTCGGTTGTCCTCGTCAACGAAGACGACATGGGGCTTCATGTCGCGGGCCTCCTCATCAGATACCTGCGCGTAGGCGATGATGATGACGAGATCTCCTGGGCTGATGAGTCGCGCAGCGGCACCGTTGATGCCGATGATTCCTGTGTTCCTCGGCCCTTCGATGACGTAGGTGGAGAGGCGGGACCCGTTGTTGATGTCGACGATGTCGACCTTCTCGCCGGGCAGTAGATCTGCGGCCTCCATGAGGTCGGAGCTGATGGTGAGCGAGCCAACGTAGTGGAGGTCGGCCTGTGTGACTGTGGCTCGGTGGATCTTGGACTTCATCATGGTGCGATGCACGGCGGTTGATCCTCGTCGTTCCTGTTCAGGCAGCAGCTGGGAAACGGCTGCGGTATGTACTTATGATCTTGGTCAACAGGCCGGTGGCTCAGATGCTTGGAGCGCGCCCCTGATGACAGCACATCGTCGGATATCGCCAGCACATCGCCGATCAGCACCGGCAGTTCAGTCTCGTCGTTCTCGATCCGGCGGGACAGCAGCCACTCGTCCTCCTCGTTGATCACCACGACATGGTGTGCGTTTCGCAGATATCGACCCCGGCCCAGAACTTGGCCACGTCCTCGCCCGCCAGCTCGGCACACATCGATCCCACGGACGACCTCGCCGGCGTTGTCCTGCAGCAGCGATCGAGTCGCGTAGCCCAATCAGCGGTCGAGCCGTCACGGGGCTCCGGGTGGCCAAGTCCCGTAAGCCATCCGGCGACTCAGCCCTCATAGCCATGCCGGGGCCTCTGGGAGCCTTGAGATGTCGTCATAGTCCAGCGTGGGCATGCTGGAGACTGTCGGATTGCTCTTCCTGGACAGTAACTACGGCAGCATCATTGCGGGCCCCACCCCAGCGTTTCTCGGTCTCCCTGTGAATGTGCCAGATGTCGTCCTCGGTGAGGAGGACGGAGACAACACCGGGAAAAGCTTCCTCGAAATAAATATAGGGCTTTCGGTTGTCGATGCGCGGGGAGTGGTAGTCGAGTTGGTCCTGCATGCCGTGCTCGCGCGTGACCGGTGTCGCGGGGTGATAGGTGAGTATATTCGGGCTAGCCAGATCGATCAGCTTGTCGTCGACGAGACGGCCCACCTCATGTATGGTCTCGTCGATACTGGCCCGTGTCTCACCGTCGAGGCCGAAAAGGACGGAAGTTCCCAGCTGCAGGTCTTGCTCCTTGACGAGGGCCGCAGCTTCCCTGACCTTTTCCCTCCAGGGCTTACGTTCGTCCCGGCGGATATTCTTGTGGATGTTGTTCATGACCTGCGTCGACATGCTCTCGATGCCTATGTAGATGTAGCTGCATCCGGCATCCTTCATCTTTCGCAGGATCTTTGACGACTCTTCAGCCGAATGTAGCGCGACGAGGGTGTCCACGGTCAGCTGAGCACCCCACTGGAGGTCGCGCAGCCGCTGGACATCGCCTTCCTCGCGAACGAATCTGCGGTAACGCGGGTCGAGTGACCCACTCTCGTCCCGGCGGATCCGGCTGAGCTCTTCGCAGAAATTCTCGATGTCCCGATAACGACCGCTCCAGAAGACGGAGTCGTCGAAGAAGAGCGACTCGGCTCCGTAGCTGACGTACTCACAGACCCGCTCCGCCGCCGCACCTATAGCATCGTTCTTGAACCGCTTGAGACCAGAGCCAAGTTGCGACGACTCGGAGCAGAAATTACATCGGTACGGACAGGCGTTGGACACCATGAAGTGCGCGGTGCGCATCACCTCCCCCGTCCGAGGGCGAGTGAAGATGGGAAATCGGGATCGGATCGCGAATGCCTCGTACGGCGATGGCAAAGACGCGAGGTCGATCGTTGGGCCACGGAGCGGAACGGCGTCGAAGGTCTCCCCCGCCGCCAGGACCACGACCGACGTGCCGGGCACGGGACCCTCTTCAGCGAGCAGCCCCTGTAGGCACGGCAGAACCTGGTCACGGTCCACCCAACGCCCGTCGAGATCGGTGGCAAGGGCAAGGGCCCGCATGAGCAGGTCCACAGCGAAGTAGGCCTCGCCGCCGACGACAGCGTCGACCACTCTGGGAGCCTTGCCCTCCTGAATGACTGCCACCGTGCTGCTGGGTTTGATCACGAGCGCCTGGCCATCGGGGGTGCACGTGATGGTCTCGTCCGCATGACGGCCTCCGAGTATCACGAAGGCATCCGGGACCTCACACTTGGCCAACCTCGCGATTTCGAGCGCGTAGCGATGCGCGGGTGACACGGCGCTGATGAGCACGACCCTGGGCTGGACCTCGCGCAGTAGCCTCAGCCATCTCGTGCGCGCGGCGTCGTCCCAGACCCGGGGGTCGAACACCGTCTGGTCGGTGTTGGGTGACGTGCCGTAGGACCGGTATCCGTCATCACTGGCGGAGAGCCGGTACTCCTTGGACGGGAACCGGGTCCACTCGGGCGCGAGGTCGCTGTAGTGCACGGCGTCCTCCAGAGGTCCGGCGTCCGCCACAGCACGGTGCACGGCAGCACTCAGCGCTGTATAGAGACACATCGGGTCGCCCGGATAGGTGATTTCACCCTCGGATTGGGTCATGACGGGTGCCAGTACCGACAGCACAGGGAAATAGCGGGTGTCCGTTTTCGCGCTCGCCAGGTCATCTAACAGCCCGCGTCTGCGCGTCAGACGCCGTTCCCGAAACGCGTCCAGATCGGACACTTCCCCGGGGCGATGCATCTGAATGCCGCCGCCCCCCGAATGTATCTTCTGAATAGCGTGCGTGGCCATCAGTCCTCCGGATTCTGGTTCTTCCGGGATCTTATCCCCGAACACGGACATCGATGACGCAATTACTCCGGCGGGCCATCGAAGGAAATGCCCGTCCTTCTGTCTTCCCGAAAGGCACATCACAATCCGTCACGGATTGGGACATCCTCAGAGACTGGCCGCATTCCTTTGGCGGTCCAGCAGCTCTTCAATCGAGGGGCCACCCGGCACGACCTCGATTTCCCCGTTGATCTTACTCGACCTTACTAGGTCGTGCCTTAAAATGTCACGTCCGAATCACTCCTCATTCATTCACGTGCGCACGCCGGCGTGAGGGCTTCGACCAGGGTTTCCGTGAACGCGAACTGGACGACCGAGCCAGGCAGTTCCAGGCTTGTTCGCCCGCCACGACGCCTGCGGGCCACCTCCCACCCGCGACCAGTGGGCCTTCCCCCACCTCAACCACAAACGGACAAGAGCTCACGTTCCGCAGCAGTTGTCGAGGTGTCCGTCGTCGCTCCGTGCCCGTTCCAGTGAGCAAGTCCCCTCTCTGACCGCGCAGATCGCGCGGGCGAGCAACCCGGGCTGTAAGACGGCGATGTGGGTGAGGCGCCGGCGGTACGGGCCGTGGTGCGACGAGAACTTCACAGGCTGGCACCCGCGCGACGGACACCCGGGCATCTGGCCCGCCGAGCCGGCCGCCGACGAGGACTGGGAGCGCCGCTACGCCGTCAGGTCCGTCTGGGCAAGAACCCCACGCAGCCCAAGACCAGGATCCTCGCCGCCGCCGGCGACGACGCCTGCCGACCCCTGGAACGCCTCCACCGGCACGGACCGTGCGCTGCTCGACTACTGGCTGAGGCCCGACGGGGCCTGGCGGACAGCGCTGCATCCACCCCTTGTCCACCAGGCCTGTCCGTCACGCTGCGCCGCTCTGCCCGGGGTCAGAGGTCCCCGCCACGGGCACAGCGGCCGTGGCCTGGAGATACGCGGCCAGGCTCTGCAGCGTCGGGTGGCGGTACAGAGCCACCAACGTCAGCTCGGGCACCTGCGCCGCACTGCGCATGGCCTTCATCGAGTCGCCCCCCAGGGCGAAGAAGTCGTCGTCACGCCGGATCGCTTCGATGCCCAGAACGTCCCGCCATGCCGCGGCGATCCGCTTCTCCCACGGATTGCTGGGCTCGGCACCCACGGGTACCGTCCCGCCACGGCGCTCCTCGTGCGGTGAGGGGGCCGTGGGAAGTGACTTGCGGTCCAGCTTCCCGTTGGGGCTCAGCGGCATGGCCGGCAGCACGAGCACAGTGCCAGGAACCATGTGCGCCGGGAGGCTGGCCGCGAGGCTCCTGCGGATGTCCTCCGGGTCCAGGACTTCGCCGTCGCGCGGCACGGCATATCCGACCAGGACCGGGACCCCGACAGCATCGGTCTGTGCGGTCACCGCCGCTTCTTTGACCTGCGGATGGTCGCGGAGTACGGACTCGATCTCGGTCAGCTCCACCCTCAGCCCGTGAATCTTCACCTGAAGGTCGGTCCGGCCGATCAGTTCGATCAGTCCGTCGGCACCGAACCTCGCCAAGTCGCCGGTGCGATACAGCCGCTCGTCGACCACTGTGCCATGCGTCCACTCGATGAATCGCTCGGCGGTCAGGGCGGGCTGGTCCAAGTAGCCAAGCGCGAGACCGACGCCGGCGAGGTACAACTCGCCCGTCACGCGCGGCGGAACGGGTTGAAGTGACTCGTCCAGGATGTATGTGCGCTGATTGGCCATCGGGCGCCCGTACGGAATGCTCCTCCAGGTCGGTTCGGTGGCCTCGACCTCGAATATCGTCGAATAGATCGAGGCCTCGGTGGCCCCACCGAGGGAGATGAACCTGGCATCGGGCGCGGCTCCGCGGGCACGTCCGGGCAACTTCAGCGGGATCCAGTCTCCGGCGACCATGATCAGCCGCAGTGCGTTCACCGGCGAGGGCTCGCCACCCCCGCCACGCTCGACATGATCGAGTACCAGTTCCAGCAGCGCCGGTGCGGTGTTCCACACCGTGACGCCGTGGTCCCCCGCCAGTTTGGCCCAGTGCGCCGGATCCTTGGCCCGACCGGGCACGGGAAGGATGAGAGTGCCGCCTGCCGCCGTCATCCCGAGGTATTCGTAGACCGACATGTCGAAACTCTGGGATGACAGGCCGAGGACGCTGTCGCCGATGCCCACAGCGAAGCGGGAGTTGAGGTCCTCGATGTTGTTCACCACGCCCCGGTGGCGCAGCGCGATCGGCTTCGGCTTACCGGTGGAACCGGAAGTGTGGATGACGTAGCAGAGGTTGTCCGGCCCGGCCTGGGCCTTCGGATCGTGATCGGGCTGAGCGGACAGGGCGGCGGTCTCGCGGTCCAGTAACACCAGGAGTTCCTGCCGTACGGAGTCCTCCCCGGTCAGAGCGGCAGCGAGCTCGCTATGGCTGATCAGAGCCACGCAGGAAGCACCGGTGATCATGGTGGACACCCTGGCCTGCGGATAGGCGGGGTCGAGCGGCACATAGGCCCCGCCGGCCTTGAGTACCCCGAGCATCGAGATCAGAAGGTCGGGCGAGTGCTCAAGGTAGAGGCCGACGCGGTCGTCGGGGCCGACGCCCAGGTCCCTCAGATGGTGTGCCAGCCGGTTCGCCGCGACGTTGACCTCCTGGAACGTCAGCCGGGTCGCTCCTTGGATCACGGCGACGGCCTCGGGTGACCGCGCGGCCCGCTCCTCGAACGCCTCGTGCAGACAGCTTTCCTGGCGGGACAGCTGGGCAGCGGTGTCGTTCCATTCCATGAGGATCCGGTGCACCTCGGGCCCAGTGAGAATCACGAGATCCGCCAGCGCCTGGTCCGGCCGGTTCGCGCCGTCCTCAAGCAGGTTCTGGAAGTGGGCGAGCAGCTGGTCGCCGGTCGCCGTTTCGAAGAGCCGCTCGTCGAAGTGGAGAGCGGCCGACCGGGACTCCGCCTCGGCCACAGGCAGCACGAGTTCGACCTCGTACGGCTGATCGCCCTCGGCGGTCCGGTCCGCACCGAAACGTACGCCGATGCGCGCGGGCTCCGCCCCGGGGGCCGCCACGGTGCTGGCGGCACTGGTCAGTTCGCGGAGCGTGCTCTCCCCGGTGACGGAGAAGCGGAGCAGCGAGTCCCCGCCTCCTTCGCGGTGCACGTGGAACTCAACCTTGTTCTGGCCGGAGTACCGGTACAGCAGCGCGGCTAAGCCGGCGAGCAGCACGCTCTCCGGGGCGGTCACACAGGACACCGCCACATCCTTGACGGCGCTGCTGTAAAGACCGGGAATGTCTCGGCGTACTACCCCCGTGCAACGGGGCGCGTCGACACCACGCGGCCGGTCCGCAGGCATTTGGGCGGCATGGGAGGACAATTCCTGTCTCCTGTCACAGATTCTCGACATCGCAGATGTAATTCGACTGTGAATATCGGATGGGCGCACGTGCGCACCGACTGCCGGGCCAGGAAGCTCCGAGCTCTGCGAGCGACCAGCCTCAGCGTCTGATCCGGGCTGAGGAAGGCGCTGTTGGCGACATTAACGGCGTGTTGCGAACGCCGCAATATGGCCGACATCACACGTCGCGGCCGAAGGCTGCCGCATAACCTTGTGTGCTCCCCCATAGGGCAACCACGACGTACTCGGGGAACTCCCCCTGTGGCCCAACAGGACTGTGGGGATGCGACTGGAGGGCTAGGGGGACCCGCAGGAGTTCGCCGAGCGATCGGCTTCCTGCCGCAGCCTCTCCGTACGAGCCTCCTCTCCGTCGTGCGGCACCGCACCGACATTGGTCCGCACAGCGCTGTGCCATCCAACCAACACGGAACAGGACTATGAACGCCGACACTTCGTCAGCTGCTCTCGACTCCCTCGATCTGAGCCGCCTGTCACAGCGGGACGGGGAGAAATGGGCTACTGCGGGCGACGGCATGCTGTCCTCTTGGGTCGCGGACATGGACTTTCCGACCGCACCCGCGATACGCCGGGCCCTGCTGCGCCGCGCCGACGGCGATCTCGGCTACCCCTCATGGTTCGACGAGAGCCGCGGTGGCCCGCTCGGCGAGTTGTTCGCCGAGCGGACGCGGCACCGGTACGGCCACAGGCCTGATCCCACGCACGTCCGGCTGTTCACGGACATCAACCAGGCGATGCTCGCGACGCTCCAGGTCGCCACCGACCCCGGCGATGCGGTACTTCTGCACAGCCCCGTTTGCCCGCCGTTCGTCGATGTCATCGAGAGGATCGGCCGCAGGGCGCTGACCGTTCCGATCCAGGAGGGCGAGGACGGGTGGGAGTTCGATCCCGCGCTCATGGAGCGGACCGCGGCGGACGCGGGCTCGGGGCGCTGCCGTGTGCTTTTCCTCGTCAACCCCCACAACCCCACCGGCCGGGTGTTCCGCCGTGACGAACTGGAGTCACTCGCGGAACTCGTGCTCAGGTTCAACCTGTTGGTGATCTCCGACGAGGTGCACGCGGATCTGACCCATGCCCCGCACCAGCACACTCCCTTCGCCTCACTCAGTCCGGAAATCGCTGCCCGCACCGTCACCCTCACCTCGGGGAGCAAGGCATTCAACCTCGCCGGGATCCGCTGCGCGGTGGCGCACATAGGACCGCAGGCCGTACGGGATGCCGTCGACGCCCGGCGCGGGCTGCTTTTCGGCCAAGTAGGAGTGCTCGCGGTCGAGGCACTGAAGGCCGCCTGGACCTCGGGCGATGCCTGGCTGGACGAAGTGCTGGCCATCTTGGACCGGAACCGGCGGCTGCTGGCCGAGCGGCTCCCGGAGAGCATCCGATGCCGGACTCCGGAGGCCACTTTCCTGGCCTGGCTCGACTGCCGGCAGCTAGAGATCGGTCCGGACCCCATGCCCTTCTTCCGCGACGAGGCCAAGGTGCTCCTCTTCTCCGGTCCGGCCTTCGGAGCTGGCGGCGACGGATTCGTACGGCTCAATTTCGGTACGTCCCCGCAGGTCCTGGAAGAGACCCTGGAACGCATGAGCGCCGCGTTGCGACGGCGGGGACGTGACTGAGAACCGCCTTGGCCTCGATCGAGAGCGCCGCACCGGTCGGCATCCTGGTGACGGTCCTGGCGATCCACCGGCATCGGCCTGCGTTGGACGCTTCTCGCCTTGGGTGCCAGTTACCTCGTCTTGGTCCTCATAGCCCTGCGCAACCGCGAGCTGCGCGACATAGACGTTCCGATCAGCACCAACAACCCCGCAGGCGCGGACAAGGAGCTTTCCTGTGACTAACCACGCGACGGTGCGGGTCCAACTGGCCTCCGCTCTGGAAATGCAGTTCTGGCTCAGTGAGCAGATCGACCCGGCGAGCCACGCCGGCTGGATCCTCGCCCAGGTCCGCGTCGACGGCCCGCTCGATCTCCCTGCCCTCGACGCAGCACTGTCGGCAGTGGCGCGCCGCCAGGAGGCGCTGCGCACCGCCTTCGTCTTCGAGCACGAGCAGGTGGTCCGCAAGGTCCTCGCGGAGCCGGTCGCAGAGCCGCTGCTGCGCCTCGGGGCCGGCACCGGCTTCGAGGAGGCGGCCGCCACCCTGCTGAACGCCGACACCTTCGATCTCGCCGCGGGCCGCGTCTACAGGGCCGCAGTCGCCCCGGACGCACAGGGCGCCACCGTCTTCCTGGCGGTCCATCACGTCGCTTTCGACGGTCTCTCCCAGGAGGTGTTCGCCGCGGATCTGGCGTGCGCCTACGCACGGGCCGTCGACGGCGTCGCGACCGATCTGCCCGTACTGGAACGACCGGAGGCCGCAGAACTCACACCGGAGCAACACGCCGAACTCGCCACACACTGGCGCGCCTTGCTGGCTGGGGCGGCCGACCTTCCTACCCCGGACGGCGGCCCGGCGCCGAACCAGCACGAGCTCGCCGTGGGCGGGTCGGCCGAGCTCCGAACCACATATCCGCCCACCACCTGGCAGGCGGTGCGCGACCGGGCCAGGCGCAGCGCCTGCTCACCCTTCGCGGTGCTGCTGGCCGCGTACGGCCGGGCTCTGGCCGAGATCACCGGCGGCTCCGACTTCTGCATCGGCACACCGGTGGCCGCCCGCTCGGCCGGGCAGGAGGACGAACTCGGCTGCCTGATCAACGTCCTGCCGGTGCGGATGCCCGAGCTGTCCGGGCCCGGGGTGGTCGAGCGGGTCTGGGCTGCCGTGCGGGAGAGCATCCTGGGCTCGGCGCTGCCCCGTTACGAAATCGTCCGGGCCGTACATACGGTCGCCGGCGGTCGGATGCCCGTCTACCAGGCGCTATTCGCCTTCGAGAATTGGCGGCGCGTCGAGCATGCGGCCGGTCCGGTGCGGATGCACGCCGTTCCGGTGCCGCCGGTCGGCGCGGTCGCCGAGGTTCAGCTCCAGGTGTGCGAACTGCCCGACGGGACCCTGAAATGCATCGTCCAGGCTCCGCTGACCGGATCCTGGCCGCAGCGGCTCCGTGATCTGCTGCGCGCCTTCGACAGCCAACTCGCCGAAATCGCCCCGTCGGCCACGACGTCAGCCACGCCTCACTCCTTCTCCTCGGAAGCTCCCGCATGACCACCACGTCCAAGGTCGCAGCCGGTGCAGCGGAACCGGTAGGGGCAGGACTGTCCGCCGGCTAGGCGTCAGCGGTGATGAGGTCAAGCCACCGGGAGCCCCCTCGCCGAGGTCGAAGTCTCGGAAGTCCCCGTCGGTGATGTGCGGCCTGACCAGTGACCAGGCGAGCATCGACGCGCGGCAGGGTCATGCGTCAAGCGAGAACGGGGCTCCGTCGGATCCATGGGCCAGCAGTTCGGCGAAGGCGGCCACTGTGGGGGCCTTGAACAGGCTCGGGACGGTCACTCCGATACCCAGCGCCTCACGGATCCGGGCCACCAGGCGGATCGCGTCGAACGAGTTGCCGCCCAGTTGGAAGAAGTCGTCATGGATCCCCATGCCGGGTGCGGCAAGCACGTCGGCGAACAAGGAGCAGAGCAGCACCTCGGTCGTGTCGCGCGGAGCGGCCGTTCTCCCGGTCGGTCGTCGCCGGGGCGCAGGGAGTGCCGCCCGGTCGAGCTTGCCGTTGGCCGTCAGGGGAAGCGCGTCGACGATCACGAAGTGGTCCGGAACCATCTGTGGCGGGAGCCGGAGCTCCGCTTCTCGCCGCACGTCCTGGACATACAGATCCGGAGACGACCAACCCGACCCACGGTGCGCCGCTGCGGCGCTCTCCCCGTCACCGGAGGCCGGCCGCTGCCCGCCGCGGACTGCGTAGAGGGTGACCAGACCGGTCTCCGAGAGCATCGCCAGCCCGTCGACGGTGACCCGGTACCCCCGCTCCTCCAGTTGGCCCCGGATCCAGTCGATCCGGCCCGGGGCGTTGTGCGCTTCGATCACCAGCTGGCGGACCAGGTCCCAGTGCTCCTCACGGAGACCCAGAAGCACCGCGCGTTCGCTCTTCTCCGCATCGATCTTGAGCAGGTCGATCCGTTCCACACCCGTCTCGTCGATGACGTCCGACAGCGTGCGCAGCTCGCAGGTCACGTCGGTGTGTTGCAGCCGCTCTGTGAGCAGACCGTCGAGATCCGCCGCACCGCTCTGCGGAAGGGCATCCTGCATCGGCTGCTCGTTGCGGACGAAGGCCTCCAGGACACCGCGCTCCTCGGCGATGTCACCGAATCGCCCCGACATGATCGAAAGTTGCGGATAGTAGGTGAACGACGCCGTACCCGCCGCTTCGGCGAGGCCACACGGGAACAGCCTGGCGTCTACTCCGTGCAGCCGGGTGTTGAGTTCGAGCATGCGGAACAGCTGCGGAATCGGCTCGAACGAATGGACCACACTGCCGGGCCGGGAGCGGGCCACCGCGAGCGAGAAGAACCCGATGTGCGCGCCCACGTCGAAGACGCAGGCGCCGGTGTCGGGCAGCGTGATCCCGTGCCGCAGATACTCGCCCTCCTCGAAGATCTCGCGGTACAGGAAGTCCGCCTCCGACCGGTTGGACGCGACGACGGCCATGCCGTTCGGCAGGGTTTGCAGGTCCTTCCGGTCGAGGAGCCCCGCCTCTTCAAGGCGGCACAGGTTCCGCAGCGCGGCGGCCTCGTCGGGATCGGGTACGAGGTAGGCGGTCAGCCGCGTCTCGCCGGCCTCGTCGGGCCTCGCGGCCACCACCGCGTCGGCGACCGCGGCGTGCCGGGCCAACGTCGCTTCGATCTCGCCGAGTTCGATGCGCACGCCTCCCACCTTGACCTGGTGATCGTTGCGGCCCAGGTAGTGCAGGACCCCGTCAGGGTCCCGCCGGGCGAGATCCCCGGTTCGGTACATCCGACTGCCTTCGGGGCCGTAGGGGTCGGGGACGAATCGCGCTGCTGTCAGCGCCGGTCGGTTGACGTACCCCCGGGCCAGCTGGACACCCGATATGTAGAGCTCGCCAGCCACCCCGGGCGCGGCCTGGTTCAGTTGCTCGTCCAGAACGTACAGCCGGGTGTTCCGCACCGGGGCACCGATCGGTACCGGGCCGGGTGGGTCGCCGGGGCCACAGCGCCAGTAGGACACATCCACCGTAGCCTCGGTGGGCCCGTAGAGGTTGTGCAGTTCGGCGTTCAGGAGGCGGAGGAACCGTGACCGCAGATCGGCCGAGAGCGCCTCGCCGCTGGCGAACACCCGCCGCAGCGACTCGCATTGGGTCGCCGTCGGCTCTTCGAGGAAGTGTCGCAGCATGGACGGGACGAAGTGCACGGTCGTGATCCGCTCCGCCCGGATCAGCTCGGCGATCCGGGCGGGATCCCGGTGCTCGTCCGGCCCGGCCAGGACGAGGCGCGCACCGACGCACAGCGGCCAGAAGAACTCCCACACGGAGACGTCGAATCCGGCGGGGGTCTTCTGCAGGACGTGGTCGTCGTGGCCCAGCGGATACTCCGCCTGCATCCAGCGCAGGCGGTTGACGATGGCCTCGTGTGACACGGCCACCCCCTTGGGCCGGCCGGTGGATCCCGAGGTGAAGATGACGTAGGCGGTGTTCGACGGGTGCAGCGAGGGCCACCCGGTCTCGTCTGTCTCGGGCGCGCCCTCCTCCGACATCCGCCGGACGTCCTCGCTGTCGAGCATCAGCACGGGCCGTGCGTCCTCGGTCATCTCCCGTACACGCTCGGCGGGCAGCAGCGGATCGACCGGAAGATACGCGGCCCCGGCCTTGTGCACCGCGTAGAGGGCGACCAGGAGTTCCACGGACCGCGGCACCGCGACCGCCACGATCGTTTCGGGCCCCGCCCCCTTGGCCATGAGCAACCGCGCCAGTCGGCCGGCCCTGGCATCCAGCTCGGCGTACGTGAGAGATGCGTCGGCGCCGACGAGCGCGACGGCGTCAGGGGTACGGGCCACCTGGGCCGCAAACAGATCGGGCAGAGTCTCTGCCGCCATGTCGTGAGCCGCTGTGTCGCTCATGACGTCACTTCCCATCGTTGTCGAACTGACCGTCGGACCGGGACAGGCACCGACGAGGCCGAGAAAGATTCGTCGCCCCACGGTGGACCCGCAGGTGCGTATGGCTTGCCGGGGACTCGGCTCTCGCCGTTCCGCGACCGCCACAGCTCGACAGTAGGTCCGCCCGCGCCGACCGACTCATCGTGGGTGCCCGACTCGACGACGCAGCCGGCCTCCAGGACGGCGTCGCGGTCCGCGAGGTCCACGGTCTGCAGCCGGTGGGCAATGCAGACGCCCATGCCGTCCGATCGGACGGAGGACGTTGCCGGCTGCACCTTCCGGACCGTTCCCCGGAGACCGCCCCCAGCCCACTTCCGACGATGTCCCCGGAGCCTTCCCTCTTCTCCCCGCCTCAGACGACGAGCTCCGCCGCCCGCACCGGGAGATCGTAGGTGCGCCTGATGCTGGAAGCGCTCCTGCGCAGGTCGGTTCCGTACACGTGGATGGACACGCTGGTGCGACTGGCCGAGTTCCGGACCTCGTGGATGTCGCCCGGAGGAACGATGAAGTCCACCGCTCCGGCTTCGTTCGCCGTGACGCCGGCGGGGACCAGATAGGGCTGCTCCTCGTCTGCCATCAGGTGGTAGCGGGTTTCCTCCTCGACCCCGAGGTGGACGCCCGTCACGCACCAGGCGAGGTGATCGTGAATGGCGGTCCGCTGCCCCGGCAGCCATACCAGCGCGACGACCGAGAACGTACCGTCGGGCTCCACATGCAGGACGTGCTGCCGGTACGACCGCCGGTCCGGCTCCAGCTGCTCCGGCGTCAGCAGGCCTTCGCTCCGCAGGTGGGAGGCGAGGGCCCGCGCGACGCGCCGACCGGTCTGCTTCGGGTCGTCGGTGCCCCCCGTCCGCACCGCCGCGCGGACGTCGGTGAGGAGCTGGGCCAGTGGCGACGGGGCGGTCCTGTTCTCGGGGTGTCCACTCACGCGGATCGTCCTCTCCTCAGGTCGGCTACGGAAGGGGCGCTGCGGCCGGACGGAAGGCCGCCCGGCGCAGTGCCTCGATGTGCTCGGCCAGCGTCTCGACGGTCGGCGCGTCGACCAGGGCGCGCACCGGGATGTCCAGCTCGAACTCGGCCCGCAGTCGGCTGACAACCCCCAGCAGGGAGAACGAGTCCCCTCCGGCCTCGAAGAAGTTGGTCCGCACGTCCACCTCGGCGACCCCGAGCACCTCCGCCCAGGCCGCCGCGACGGTGCGCTCCGTCTCCGTGCTCGGCGGCGTCACGGCCGTCGGAAGCACGGGAATCGGCTCGGGTCGGGGCAGCCGCTGGCGGTCCACCTTGCCGGTCGGGGAGAGCGGCATGGCCTCGAGCCACATGAACACGGCCGGCTGCATGACGATGGGCAGCTTCGGGGCGAGGTGGGCACGGAGCGCGGCCTCGTCGAGCCCGCTGCCCGGTGTCCTGACCAGGTGGGCGACCAGCCGCTGGTCGGGCTCCAGGACCACCACGGCGTTCGCCACCTCCGGGTGGCCGCGCAGCACCGATTCGATTTCCTCCAGCTCGACCCGCACACCGCGGATCTTGACCTGATTGTCGACCCGGCCCAGGAACTCCATCTCCCCATTGGGCAGGCGGCGCACCAGGTCACCCGTCCGATAGAGGCGTCGGTCGGGCCGGGCCGGGTCCGGGGCGAACCGGTCGGCGGTCAGGGCCGGCTGGTTGCGGTAGCCGCGAGCGACGCCGTCACCACCGATCCAGAGCTCGCCGGGCACGCCGATGGGCTGCAGGTTCCCCCAGCGGTCGACCACCGCGCAGGAGGCGTTGGCGATCAACTCACCCAGCGGCATGGAGCTGCGCTCCAGCGGCTCGTCGCCCATCCGGCCGACCAGGGCCGCGCCCGCTGTCTCCGTCGGCCCGTACTCGTTCCAGATCTCGCACCCGGCGGAGACGACCGCACGGGTCCGCGCCACCAGGTCGGCGTCCAGGTTCTCGCCGCCCATGGACACGTGCCGCAGCGTCGGCATGTCGAGGCCGGCGTCGGTGATGCCCCGCATTTGAGTCGGTGTCAGGTACAGCATGTGGATCGACTGCTCGTTGATGAACCGGGCGGTGGCCCGGCCGTCGGCCTTGACCTCACGGGGCAGCATGACCAGGCAGGCGCCCGCGGTCAGCGCGTGGAACATTTGCTCGACAGACCAGTCGAAGTGGTAGGAGAGGTTGTGCACCACCCGGGTGCCGGGCCCGATCGGGCGGATGTCCTGGGCCCACTGGATCCACGGGGTGATCGCGGTGTGCGGCAGGCCGACGCCCTTGGGCCGGCCGGTGGTCCCCGAGGTGTACATCAGGTACACCAGCTGCGAGGGGTGCAGCGCCGACCCCGGGGCGCCGCCCCGCGCGCCGTCCTGCGCGGTGCTCACCACGTCCACGCTCTCCAAGACGGCCGTCGGCAGCTGGTCCCGCAGCTCCGGGGTGGTGACCAGGATCTTCATCCCGCTGTCCGCGACGGCGTAGGACATCCGGTCGACGGGTGCGAGCGGATCGATCGGCACGTAGGCGGCACCGGACTTCAGGATGCCGAGAATGCCGACGATGAGGTCCACCGAAGGGTCCGCGCACAGGCCGACCAGATCGTCCGTGCCGATGCCGCGCGCCGTCAGCTCGTCGGCCAACCGAGAGGCCCTGCCGTCGAGTTCGTGGTAGCTGACCCGCTCGTCGCCGCTCTCCACCGCGTCCGCGTCCGGGGTCCTGAGCGCCTGAGCCTCGAACAGCCGGTGCAGGAAGAGGTCCGTGGGGTAAGGGCCGCAGCCGGCGGTGGACCACTCCTTGAGCTGACGACGCTCCTCCTCGGGAAGGATGGTGAGCTCGGAGAGGCGCTTGGCGGGAGCGGCCACCGCGTCGGCCGCGAGCACGGCCAGGTGGTCGAGGATGCGCCAGGCCTTGTCCTCGAGGAACAGGTCGGTGTTGTAGTCGACCGCGAGCCGGTACGTGAATTCGGTCTCGACGACTCGGAACACCAGGTCGAACTTGACCGCCTTCAGGCTCAGGCCCAACTCGACGTCGCTGACGGTGATCCCGGCCAGCTCCGGCGCCGGGACCTCGTGCTGGTACGCCAACATGACCCGGAACGGCCCCTGCCGGGAGGAACGGTCGGTCGAGACCGCGTTGGCCACCCGCTCATAGGGGACGTCCTGGTGGGCGAAGGCCTCCAGGATCCTGCCCCGGACCCGGCCGAGCAGCTCGGCCAGCGTCGGGTCGCCGGACAGGTCGCTGCGCACGGCAAGGGTGTTGAGGAAGCACCCGATCATGGACTCGAGCTCCGGCAGATCCCGGTTGGCGCTGGGGATGCCGACCACGATGTCCGTCTGACCGCTGTACCGGCTGAGCAGCACGTTGAGCAGCGTGAACATGGTCATGAACGGAGTGGCGTTGTGCTCCCTGGACAGCTCGCGGATCCTACGCGACACCGCTCGGGGCAGCTCGATGTCCACCGACGCCCCGTGGCTCGTGGTGGTCTCCCGGGGCGGCAGATCGGTCGGAAGGTCCAGCACGGGCAGCGGACCGCGCAGCCGGTCCTTCCAGTAGTCCAGTTGGCGTTCAAGCGTGGTCCCGGTGACCGTGCGCCGCTGCCAGGCGGCGTAGTCGGCGTACTGCACCGGCGGCTTCACGGCCGCCGGGATCCCGCCGTCGTCGGCGGCGGCGTAAAGCTCCAGCAGCTCGGCCATGGCGAGTTCGAAGGAGTACACGTCGGTGATGATGTGGTGCAGGTTGATGAGCAGCACGTGCCAGTCCTCGTCCAGCCGGTACAGCTCGACCCGGAGCAGCGGCCCCCGCTCCACGTCGAACGGCCGCTGGGCGGAGTCGAGGAGCAGACCGGCCAGAACCTGCTCCTGCTTCTCCTCCGGCTCGTCCCGGAGGTCGACCACGGTCAGCGGCAATTCGGCCTTGGCCTGAATCACCTGCTCGGGGATGCCGTCGACCGCCTTGATGGTGGTGCGGAAGACCTCGTGCCGGTCGACCAGCTCCTGGACGGCCTGCCCCAGGGCCGTGATGTCGAGCGGGCCCACCAGCTCGTTCGCCACCGGGATGTTGTAGCGGGAGCCCGGCCCCTGGATGTGCTCGTCGACCCACAGCCGCTGCTGGGTGAACGAGGTGGGCGCGTGGAAAACCTCGCCCGAGCGCCCCTCGAACGGCTCGATGGTCTGTTCCGCCCCGGGCTCCGTCTCCCGCATCGCCTCGATGGCCGCGGTCAGCTCGACGAGGGTCTGTGCATCGAAGAGCACGCTGAGCGGAATCCGGATGCCCAGCTCCTCGCGCAGCCGGCTGATCGCTCTGGCACCTTGCAGTGAATTTCCGCCCAGCGCGAAGAAATTGGCGTCAGGACCGGATATCTCGGTGTGCAGGACAGCCGTCCACACATCCGAGACGACGTCCATCACGGACCGCTGCGACATGTCGTTCCACCTAAATCCGTCAATCGAGAGGATGGTTGTTTCGAAGGGCTTCGGGTCAGTGACCGTTCTGCCAGGGCACGGCAGCGAGCCGCCCGGCGATCTCGGCGAGCACGGCCGGACGGGCGGAGTGCAGGAAGAAGTGGCCGCCGGGAAACATCCGCAGGTCGAAGCCGCCGGCCGTGAGCTCGCCCCAGCGCGGCATCGCCGCAATGCCCGCGGGATCGTCCTCGGTCCCGCCGAACGCCGTGACCGGGCAGGTCAGCAGCGGCCCGCCGGTGAACCGGTAGGTCTCGACCACCGCGAGGTCGGCCCGGATCACCGGGAGCATCAGGCGCATCAGTTCCGGGTCCGCCAGAACCGCTTCCGGTGTCGCGGACCAGGAGCGCAGTTTCCCGATCAGCTCCTCGTCCGGACCGGCGTGGTGTGCGGTCTCCGCCCGGGCTTGGGGCGGTACGCACCCCGAGACGAACAGCCGGGTGGGTGAGCCGATCTCCATCCGCTGCAGGGTGCGGGTGAGGCTCCAGGCCACCAAGGCGCCCATACTATGTCCGAAGAATGCGAACGGACGGTCCAGGTGCGGAATGACCGAGGGCACCAGGGCGTTGAGCAGCGCACCCATCCGGTCGAACGGCGGATCGACGAACTGGTCTTCTCTGCCCGGAAGTTGTACCGACCACGGCTCGATTTCGGCGGGCAGGCCGGCGGCCCAGTCGCGGAACACCGAGGCACCGCCGCCGGCGTACGGGAAGCAGAACAGCCGCGTGGCCGCCTGAGGCCGCTCGGCGAGCGGCCTGACCGTCACCCTCATCGGCCGGTCCCGCCCGCCATCTCCCGGCGCAGGGTCAGCGGACGCATGTCCGTCCACACCTCATCGACGTGCGCGAGACAGGCCTCCTTCGAGCCCCGCTCGCCCGTCTCCCGCCAGCCGGCGGGCAGCTCGCGGCCCTGCGGCCAGATGGAGTACTGCTCCTCGGAGTTGATCACCACGACATAGCCGTCGTCGTCACGCTGTCCGTCCATGGGTCCTTCCTTTCGGTGAGATGGCGGAATACGGGCTCAGGCGTTCGGCGTCCCAGGCCGGGAGGCTCGCAGCGCCCCCAGCCGGCGACGGCCGGCGGGTACGGTCCGCGCCGCCCGCCGGGCCCGCGCCAGCGGCTCCGCAAGGGCGGCCAGCGAGACCGTCGCGTCCTCGACGACCGTCCGCAGGACGGCCAGAAAGGCCGACCGGACCTCCTCGGCCTCGGACTTCGCCAGCCGCCGGGAGTTGTAGTTGAGCCGCAGACTGAGCCGGTCGCCGTCCGGCTTGCCGAACAGGCAGAGGTCGAGCTGCGAGGTCTGCCGGGCTGGGGGCAGGAAGTCCGCGAACTGGAAGGAGGTCGAGAAGACCGGGTTCCGGCCGGGCCGGGATACCACATCGAGCTTCTCGAGCAGCAAGGTGAACGGATAACGGCTGTGCGCATAGGCGCCGACACTCACGGCCCTGGTCCGGCGCACGACCTCCTCGAAGGTGTCCGCACCCGACATCCGCACCCGGACGGAGAGCGGGTTGACGAAACTGCCGAACACGCCGTCCAGCTCCTTGGTGTCCCGGCCGGAGAACGGGACGCAGACCACGATGTCGTCGTCGGCGCTGATGTCTCGCAACGCGACCGCGTAGGCGCTGAGCAACAGGATGTGCGGCGTGACGCGCAGCTTCTTGACCAGTGCCGCCAGCCCTGCGGCCGTGTCGGCCTCGACGTCGAACTCCAGCATCTCGTTCACCACCGCATCGGTGGGCGCATCGAAGTCCCCGATGCGCAGCCGCGGCAGCGGGGCGGCCAGCTGGTCGAGCCAGTACTCCTCCATGGCCTTGCTCTGGTCGCTCGCCAGCCACTCCCGCCGACCCCGCACGAAGGCGTCGTAGGTCGTCGGGAGTGGGGGCAGCTCCGGCTCTCCATCTGCGGCGAAAGCCCGGTAGCAGAGCAGCAGTTCGCGTATGAAGATGCCCATACTGGTGCCGTCCGTGATGATGTGGTGCGCGTTCACGTAGAGGCAGTGGTGGTCGGCAGCCAACTTGAACACCTTGAGCCGCACCGGCGGGGTGGCGAGTTCGTCGAAGGGGGTCGCGTTCTCGGCCCGGACGAGCCGATTCAGTTCGGCCGTCGGATCAGCCGTGCCGGTCAGGTCGACGAGCGGCACGTCCAGCTCGAAATCAGGCAGGACACGCTGGCGCGGACCCTCTGGAGTGTCCCGGAAGGACAGCCGCAGCGCTTGATGCCGCTCCATCAGGAAGGCTGCGGCACGGCGGACGGCGTCGATGTCCACCGCCTCGTACAAGTGCTGCCAGTACGGAAGGTTGGCTTCCGCCCGGCTCTCGTCCAGCTGATGCTGGAGCCACAAGCCGCTTTGACCGTTCCACAGTTCGAACCAGGCCCTATCACCCTCGAAATCGCAGGGGTCTTCCACTTGGCCAGCCAATCTTCAAATCAACGACTTACAAAATGCCCGGACCGACGAGACCAATTCAGAGAGACCTTCTTTCGATTCCCATCGCTCTGTCAAGATTCCCATTTACCCGTATTTCACTGGACGGGCCGGACGTGCACATCCGCCCCAGAACGGCGCTCGCGGCCTGGACCAGCCCGTCCGCCACCCGCCACCGCCCCTCGAAGAAGACCGGGCCGGCCTTGTCGGCCGTCGACTCCGAAGCCAACAGCCGGGCGGTGAAGGTCCCGTTCTCCGGGTCGAGGACGACTTCGGCGTCGACGAAGTCGAGCACGACCCCGCCCAGGGGGTACCACGCCTTGTAAACGCTCTCCTTGACGGCGAAGAGCAACGTGTCCCAGTGCACCTCCGCGTCCCGGCGGAGGAGCTCCGCGAGGTGGCGCCGTTCGGCTTCCGACGTGATCAGGCGCAGGCCCCCGTCGGGCAGCGGCTGGTGGACCTCCGCGTCGATGCCGAGGGAGCGGAATGCCCCGGTCCGGGCGACCACGGCCGCCCGGTAGCCCGAGCAGTGGGTCATGCTGCCGACCGCGCCGGACGGCCACTGCGGTGCCCCCGCCGCGCCGCGGAGGATCGGGGCCGGGGGGATGCCAAGCCGACCGAGAGCGGTTCGGGCACAGTGCCTGACGGTGGCGAACTCGCGGCGCCTGGCGACCGGTGACCGGGCAACCGCCTCGGCCTCCCCCGGCTGCAGCGAGGCGTCGGGCAGGTCACCGTACGCCTCCTCGACCTCAACACCGGGCGGCAGGAGGGTAATCACGAGGCGGCCCCGTCGCGTTCGGCCATCCCGGCTTCCACCGCTTCCACTCGCTCGTGGATCCGCTGCGGGGAGATCTTGACCCCGGAGGCGCCCCGCACGGCGCCGGCCGGCCGGGCCGCCACCAAGGGGGCGTCGGCGTCACGCTCTACGAGGGAAGGCTGCACGGCTCTTCCTTCTCCCCGGTGGCCAGCAGGTTGGTGAGCTGGACCTTCACAGCAGGCGCGTGGAACAGCTCCGCCGCCGTCACGTCGACCCGGTGCACCACCCCGGAGCCCGACCAGTCGAGCGCCTTGCTCAGCAGGACGTGGGTGGGAGCCGGCGGGGCCTCCGGGGGCACCGCCGCGGTCAGAGTGAAGCTGAGCCAGGCCCGTTGCCCCTTGGTCAGTTCGACCAGGATCTCCTCGTCGAGCCCGGGCGAGCAGCCGACGATCACCGAGAGCAGGAAGGAGCCGGCCAGGGTGAGCGCGTCACCGGACGGCAGGCCGGTGATCGATGGCACCTCGGCGGACTCGTCCATGGCCAGGGCGAGGTCGTCCAGCAGTTCCTGAGGAGCCTTGGGATCGGCCGGTGCCGGGTCGAGCACGATGAGCGGGACGTCCGGCCCCGGCAGCGCCTCCACCAGCGCCGAGGCCAGGCCGACGGCCGAACAGTAGGCCAGCACCGCGACCGGGAGCGGCCCGGCGGCGGTGATCCGCTCGGCCCAGTGGGCGGCCTGCTCAGCCGTCCCGACGACTCGGTCGGCGAGGCCGGGGTAGTGCAAGGGGTCGATCCTGAGGGTCCGCTCCTGCCAACCGTCGGGCAGGATGCCGCCGAAGGTCCTGCGGGGCACCTCGTTCCCGAACTCCAGTATCACGAGTGGCCGTTGGTCCTGCATCACTGTGCACTCCTGACGGCTTCGTCGACCTCGGCGGAGAAGTCCGCGAGGACCGGATGGTTGAAGATGGCCTGCAGCCCGATCTTGACGCCGAACTGCTCACGCGTCCGGGACACCGCCCGGGCGGCGATCAGGGAGTGCCCACCGATCTCGAAGAAGCTGTCCCCGGAGCGGGGGAGGTTCCCGGTCAGCTCAGACCAGATCTCGGCGATCCGCGCCTCGGTGGCGCCGAGGGCGGAGGGCTCGGCCGCGGCTGCGACCGGAGTGTCCGGCAGGGCCGTCCGGTCGATCTTGCCGTTGGGCGTCAGCGGCATCGCGACGAGCCGGTGCAACCCGGTGGGGAGCATGTACGCGGGCAGCCGACCGGTCAGTGCGGCGCGGATGTCGCCCGGCTCGGCCTCGCCGCAGAAGAAGGCGCGCAGCGATCCGCCGTCATGGTCCGGCACGTGGACGACGGCCGCCTGGTCCACTCCGGGAACAGCCAGGATCTCCTGTTCGACCTCGGTCGGCTCCACCCGGTGACCGCGGATGCTGACCTGGGCGTCCCGCCGCTCGATGAACTCCAGCTCGCCGTCGGCCGTCCGGCGACAGAGGTCGCCGGAGGAGTACCAGCGGTTCTCGTCCTGGTCGGCGACGAACTTGCGGCCGGTGAGCTCCGGGTCGCCCCGGTAGCCGAAGGCCAGGACATCGCCTCCGATCAGCAGTTCCCCGGGCACACCGGGCTCGGTGACCTCGGCCCCGTCGGCATCCACCAGCCGGACCTTCGCGCCGGCGATGGGACGTCCGATCACCGGCGCGCCCTCGGTGCGGCAGTGGCGCAGGTCCCCGCTGGCAGTGGTCACCACGGTGGCCTCGGTCGGCCCGTAGTGGTTGAAGACCGCGGCGGGGAAGCCGGCCGGCGGGCTCACCCGAAGACGGTCCCCGCCGGTCAGCAGGACGGCCAGGCCGACGGGCGGGACCGGGAGGGCGAACAGTTGCTCGGCGAGCGGGGTGCTCAGGAAGCAGTGCGTGATGGCGCTCCGCTCGATGAACTCGGCGATCACCCCGCTGTCGACGATCAGCCGCTCGGTCGGCAGCACCAGCGTCGCCCCGCTGGCGAGCGCCGCCCAGACCTCCCAGACCGTGGCGTCGAACCCCAGCCCGGCGAAGGCTCCGACCCGCACCCCGGGCCGGGTGCCGTAGGTCTCCCCGTGCCAGGACACCAGGTTCGCCAGGCCCGCGTGGCCGACCTCGACGCCCTTGGGCGTACCGGTCGAACCGGAGGTGTAGATGACGTAGGCCAGCGGGGCCGGCGACACCGGCGCCGGGGCCGCGCCGGTGCTGTCGAGTACCGGAACACCCGCGGGCACCCGTCCGGCGAGCCCCTCCTGCGCGAGCACGGCCACCGGCCGGGCGTCGTGCAGGATCGCCTCCAGCCGGCCGTCCGGCAGCGCCGGGTCGAGCGGCAGGTACGCGGCACCCGCGAGCCAGCTTCCGAGCTGCGCCACGATGCCCTCGATGCCGCGCTCGAAGAGCAGACCGACGAGGCAACCGCTCGGGTGGCCCTCGGCCTGCCGTATGCGTCCGGCCACCGCGGCAGCCGCGTCCCAGAACTGACGGTAGGTGAGCTTCTGCTCGCCGCACTCGATCGCAACCACGTCCGGATGCGCGTCGACGATCGCGCCGAGCATCCGGACCACCGTCCGTTCGTTCACGATGCCCTGCATCAAAGACCACTCCTATCCCCGGCAAGCAGTTCCACGTCCCTGTCGACCCGGTGATCCTGGTGGGTGAGGAACTGGCGGACGTGATGCTGCGACACCCGCTCCCCACCGATGAGCAGTGGGCCCCATCCCTCCATGGCGCCCGGGCCGACGCCCGCCGCGTGGAGGTCGACGGCGAGTTCTTCACTCGCCAGATGCAGCTCCCGGTAGGTCACCTTGACGTCGCCCTGCCGCAGCGCGGTCCGCTCGGGGTGCCGCAGGGCGGGCTGGCTCACCGCCTCGTGGATCAGCCCGCGCTCCGCCGACTCCGGGGAGCCGCTCGTCACTCGTGTCATCCCAACTCTCCTTTCAGGGATGTGCGGTCGGCCGTCAAGAGGCCGTGCCGCGCACGGCCAGGCGTTCCAGGATCGTGATGCCGAAGTGCTGCCTCGTCACCGGCGGCCCGTCGAGGGCGAGATCCGCCCACCGGCTAGCGAGGCGCTCCAGAACGATCTCGGACTCCATCCGCGCCAGCCCCGCCCCCAGGCAGTAGTGCGCGCCGAAGCCGAAGGTGAGGTGCCGCCTGATCTCGCGGTCGTGGTCCAGAAGGTCCGGGTCGACGAAGACGGCCGGGTCGCGGTTGGCCACGCCGAGCATCAACAGGACGAGATCCCCCTCCGCGATCAGGTGACCGCCCACCTCCACCGGCGCGGTAGCCACTCGGGCCACCTGCGGGACGGAGGTGTCGAATCGGAGCAGTTCGTCGACCGCCGAGCCCGGTTCACCGCTCCGCAGGTCAGCCCAGGCATCGGCGTGCAGCGCGGCCCGAACTGCCTTGCCGATGAAGGTCGAGGTGGTCTCGAACCCGGCGTAGATCAGCAGGCTCGCTGTGGCCGAGATGTCGGAGGTCTCGATGACGCCCTCCTGGAGGGCGTTCCGCAGCAGCCAGAGCCCGGTGCCCTCGCGGACCTCCGAGCGCAGGGCCTCGTCCACCACGTCCGCGATTTCCCGCAAAGCGCGATTTCCCCTGGTCCTGACCTCCGGCAGGTAGTCCGCCATGAGCAGCGCCGCGATGTCGGGAGACCAGTGGTGCAGCCGGGGCGCCACCTCCCCGGGCAGGCCCAGGAGCCGGCAGATGACCCGGCTGGAGAGCGGCACGGCGAGTTCCGACATCACCTCCAGCCCGTCCGTCCGCCCCGCCAGGAGCTCGTCGACCAGTTCTTCGACAACGGGACGCATCGCGGCGAGCCGGTCGGCCGCGAAGAGCGGCGCGACGACCCGGCGGGCCGCCGCGTGCTCGGGGTCGTCGTTGAACATGAACCACCTGCGCACGACCTCTGCGGCCCGCTCCCCGCCCTCTCCCTCCCGGTGCAGGGTGGTGGTGCCCCGCTGCGGCCAAGCAGCCGACAGGGCGGGGTGCCGCAGCAGGGCCGTCGTCTCGCGGAACCCGGAGACGATCCACACCTCCAGGTCCTCGTCCCAGCGGACCGGCTCCTCCTCCCGCAGCGGAAGGTAGTCCGCGCAGGGGTCGGCCGCCGGACGGTCGTCGTCTCGGTAGGGGCAGCGCGCGGCCTGTCTCACGGTCACTTGGCACTCTCCGGGTTCTGGTCGACCCGGCGCGGCGGGGCGTACTCGGTCGCGTCCAGCGCGGACGGCTCAAGGTTGCGGATGACCGATATCTCGCTACAGGTCACCGGTGCGACGGCCGGACTCAACACGGCTCCCCCTTCGTACAGACCGCCGCGACGGCGGCCACGAGCTCACGCTCGGCGGAGTGCAGGAAGAAGTGGTCGCCGCGGATTTCCTCTGCTTGGAAGGGACCATCCGTGTAGTCCGCCCACGCCTCGACCGAAGACAGGTCCGCCTCGTCGTCCGTGTCCCCGTAGAAGGCCACGACCGGGCAGCCGACCGTACCTGGGGTGCCGGTGCCGTACTCGCCGAGGATCCGGTAGTCGGCGCGGATGACGGGGAGGTAGATCTCCATCAGCTCCTCGTTCTCCAGCAGCTCCTTCGGAGTCCCGCCCACCGCGGCCAGTCGCTCGATGAGTTCGGCGTCGGAGAGTCGGTGGCTGTCCGCGTCGGCGGCCGGCAGCCGGGGTGCGCGGCTGGCCGAGACCAGCAGCGCCGACGGCTCCGGAGCACCCTTGGAGCGGAGCAACTTGGTCAGCTCGAAGGCGATCACAGCACCGTAGCTGTGGCCGAACAGCACGTACGGCGAGCCCGGGTCGAGCTGCTGGTACAGGTCCGCGAGCAGGGCTGCCAGCTCGTCGATCGGCTCCTCCACGCAGCGTGAGCCCCGGCCGGGGAGCTCCAGCGGCACGACGGTGACGCTGTCCGGCAGGTGGCGCTGCCACGGGTCGTAGACGCGTGCCGAGCACCCGGCGTAGGGAATGCAGTAGAGATTCACTTGGGCATCTCCGTACGGAGGATGTAGTCGGTCAGTGAGGCGACGGTCGGGTACCGGAAGATCTCCTTGATCGGCACCCGGATGTCGAGGCCGTCGGCGAGCCGCTTCTGAAGCACCGTCAGAAGGATCGAATTCCCGCCGGCGTCGAAAAAGTTGGTGTCCTCGTCGACGGAGTCCGCGGCGAGTGTCTGCCGCCACGCCTCGGCAACGCGTGCCCGGACGTCCCCCGAGGGCGCTGCGGCGGGCGCTTCTGCGGCCTGCACCACCTGGTCGCCGGCAGCCAGGCCGGCCGCCAGCCCGATCCGGTCCACCTTTCCTGTGGTGGTGCGGGGCAGCGCGGACAGGGCAGTGATCCTGGCGGGGTGGTGGCTCGACGGCAGCCGGTCCTTCAACCAGCCCTGGAGGTCCGCCTCGGCGCGCAGTACCACGAAGGCCACCAGCGCCGCGGTGTCGGGCCGGTCGGCGTCCTGGACCAGCACAACGGCCTGTGAGACCTCCGGGTGCTCCTCCAGGACGGCCTCCACCTCGCCCAGCTCGATCCGGTGTCCGCGCAGCTTGACCTGGCTGTCCAGACGGCCGAGGAACTCCAGTGCGCCGTCCGGCCTCCGTCCGACCCGGTCCCCGGTGCGGTAGACGCGGCGGCGGCCGTCGGGGGTGTCGCCGTACAGGAAACGCTCAGCTGTCAGCTCCTCCCGGTTGAGGTAGCCGTGCGCCAGCCCCTCCCCGTAGAGCAGGAGTTCACCGCTCTCCTCGGTGAGGAGGCCCACCCCGGCCACCGGCTCGCCGAGCGAGATCCGCTCGGCGGAGTCCACCCGCGCCGCCGTGGCCCAGAGGACTCCCTCGGTCGGGCCGTACACGTTCCAGAGTTCACCGCACCGGGGCAGCAGCTCCCGGGCGAGGCTCGGGGTGAGCGTCTCTCCGCCGGTCCACAGTCGGCTACCGGGCGCACCCTTCCAGCCGGAGGCCGTCAGCATCCGCCAGAAACTGGGGGTGGCCTGGACGATGTCCGGCGCGGCCCCCGCCACCAGCTCCGCGAAGGTGAGCGGATCCGCCCGGATCTCCTCCGGGACCACCGTGAAAAAGGCCCCCACGGTCAGCGGAAGGATCAGCTCCACCAGCGAGATGTCGAATGACAGCGCGGCCATCGCCAGCACGCTCTCGCCGGCCGCCAGCCCCGGCCGCTCAGCCAGGGCGGCGAGGCGGTCGATCAGGGCCTCGTGGCCCACCATCACGCCCTTGGGCTGCCCGGTCGAGCCGGAGGTGTACAGAATGTAGGCGATCTCACCCAGGTCCGGTTCCCTCGGCGGCGACGGAAGTCCGTTCCTCTCCAGGGCGAACTCGCCCTCGGCCAGCTCGCTCAGCAGCAGAGCAGGGCGGGCGTCGTCGAGGACCCGGGCCCGCCTGGCCGGTGGACTCTGCCGGTCGAGCGGCAGCACGGCGCAGCCGGCGGCATTCGCGGCGAGGATGCCGATGGCCCCACTGAACCGGCTGGACGCGTCGAGCGCCACGACGGAGCCCGGCCGGACCTTCGCCGCTATCCGCGCGCCGAGGTCTCCGGCCAGCACGGCGATGTCACGATAGGTGTAGGTGCGTGCCGTCCGCGCTGCCACGGCCTCGGGCGTCCGCTCCACCTGAGCCTGGACGACATTCCACACTGTCTCCACGCGAGCCCCCTAGGTTCGAAAAGAAGTACTGCTCAGTGGCCGACGACCGGGAGCGCCCGGGACACGCTCCGGAGCACGGCCTCCCGCTCGTCGTTGAGGAAGAGGTGGCCACCGGGGAAGACCTCCACCTCGG
Source organism: Streptomyces sp. WM6372 (assembly GCF_001279655.1). Taxonomy (NCBI): domain Bacteria; kingdom Bacillati; phylum Actinomycetota; class Actinomycetes; order Kitasatosporales; family Streptomycetaceae; genus Streptomyces; species Streptomyces sp. WM6372. The sequence continues at coordinate 68,848 of NZ_LGDB01000182.1, forward strand.
TCCGGCCGGTGGTCAGCTCGGCCCAGCCCTCAAGGTGCTCCTCGGCGACCCTGGGGTCCGCGTCACCACCGAAGGCCGAGACCGGGCAGGTGAGCAACTCGCCCGGCCTGTAGACGTAGCCGGCGAACAGCGAGAGGTCGGCCCGGAAGGTCGGCAGGATGAAGGCGGCGAAGTCCGGGTTCTGCAGCAACTTCTCCGGCGTGCCGTTGAGACGTCGGAGCTCGTTGATCAGCGCCTCGTCGGAGAGGTCGAGTTCACTCAGCTTCCTCGACTCATGGGCCGGCAGCGCCCGGCAGCCGGACACCATGATCCGGACCGGCTCCAGCCCCTGCTCACGCTGCAGCCTGCGGGCCAGCTCCCAGCTGACGATGGCGCCCATGCTGTGCCCGAAGAAGGCGAACGGCCGGTCCAGGTAGGGGAGCAGTGCGGGGAGAAGAACGTCCAGCAGCTCTTCCAGGTCCGCGATCGGCCGGTCGAAGAACCGGTCCTCCCGACCCGGCAGCTGCACGGCGAATGCCTCCACTCCTTCCGGGAGTCCCGCGCCCCACCCCCGGAAGGCCGAGGCGCCTGCCCCGGCGTACGGGAAACAGAAGAGCCGGAGGGCGCCGGGCTCGGTCCGGCCGGGAATCGGCCGGACCCAGCTCTGGGCCGTCTGCGGTGGTGCCGAGTGCATGAGGTTCCGCTCCTACTGGTCGAGAGAGGTCGAGAGGGTTGGGACGCGCTCAGGCGCCGTGCCAGGACTTCCACAGCGCGGCGTACCCGCCGCCGGCCGCCAACAGCTCTTCATGACTGCCCAATTCGGTCACCCGGCCGCCGTCCATGACCGCGACCCGGTCCGCGTCGTGGGCGGTGTGCAGGCGGTGGGCGATGGCGATCACGGTGCGTTCCTTGAGCACAGCCGCCAGCGAGCGCTCGGTGTGCCGGGCCGTGGTCGGGTCGAGCAGGGAGGTGGCTTCGTCCAGGATCAGCGTGTGCGGGTCGGCCAGGACCACCCGGGCCAGGGCGAGTTGCTGGGCCTGCTGGGCGTCCAGACGGAGCCCGCCGGTACCGAGTTCGGTGTCCAGCCCGTCCGACAGCTCGTCCACCCAGTCGATATCGACGGCGGCCAGCACCGCGTGCAGGTCCTGGTCGGTCGCGGCGGGCGCGGCGATCAGGAGGTTGTCCCGGACGGTGCCGAGGAAGACGTGATGCTCCTGGGAGACCAGGACGACGTGTCGGCGCAACTGGGCCGGGTCGAGCTCGGTGACAGGCACCTGCCCCACCGTCACCCGTCCGGTGCGGGGCCTCTCCGTCCCGGCCAGCAGCCGGCCCAGAGTGGACTTGCCGGCTCCGGACGGGCCGACGATGGCCAGCCGCTCGCCCGGACGGACGGTGAGGTCGACGCCGTGCAGGACGTCCCGCTCGCCCTGGTAGGCGTACCGGACGTCGACCACGTCGATCCGGTCGTCCTCGGGCCGGCCGCCGCGGGTCACGGCCGGGGCGTCCACCTGGCCGATGCCCTCGACTCGGGCGAAGGAGGCGTTGCTGCGCTGGAGTTGGTCGAGCCAGAGCAGGACCTTGTCCAGCGGCTCGGAGAGCTTCCAGAAGTAGAGAGCACAGGCGACCACCGCGCCGGTGGTGACCGCGCCGGTGTCGCGCAGGGCGGCGCCCAGCAGCAGGATGCCGGCGACCGGGGCGATGTACGAGAACTCGACCACGGGAAAGAGCACGGTGCGCAGGTTGAGGGTGTAGGTACGGGTGACCCGGCAGTGCTCGACCGCCTCGGCTGCGGCGGCGATCCGGCGGTCCTGGAGGCCCAGGGCCTCGACGGTGCGCGCCCCTGCCGCGGTGGAAGTGAGGATCTCGATCAGCGCGGAGTTGGCGGCGCCTTCGGCGAGGTACCCCGCGTGTGCACGGTGCAGGTACCAGCGGGTGGCGAACCAGATCCCGGAGAGGCAGAGCAACCCGCCGATGCCGAGCAGCGGGTTGACCGCGAGCATGGCGACCAGGATCAGGAGGATCTGGACGAGCGCCACGGAGACCTCCGGCCCGGCGTCGCGCAAGGTGGCGCCGACGGTGGCGACGTCGGCGGTGCCGCGCGTCAGCAGGTCACCGGCGCCGGCGCGTTCGGCCACCGAGGCGGGCAGGGCGAGGGAGCGGTCGACGAACCGCTCTCGGATCCGTGCCAGAGTCCGCTCGCCAAAGCGGTGGGCGGTGTAGCGGGCGAAGCGGCCGAGGAGCAGCTGCGCGAGCGCGAAGCAGAGGATGCCGAGGGCGAGTCGGTCGACGTGTCCGGTCCCGGCGCCGCCCCGTACGTCGTCGATGATCCGGCCCAGCAGCCAGGGGCCGCCCAGACCGGCGGCCGCGGCCAGTCCGTTGAGGGTCAGCATCGCGGCGACCGCACGGCGATCCTGCCCCATCAGACGCACGGCGGCCCGGCGGACCTCGGCGGGACCGGCGATCGGGAGCCGTCCGGGGGCGGTCTCGGTCTGAGCAGTCATCGGACGGCCTCCTCGGCGGGCGTGGACTCGGTGGCGGTTTCGCCGCGGGCCACCAGCGCGCGGTAGCCGGGCTCTGTCGCGAGCAGCTCCTCGTGCGGGCCGGCCGCTCCCAGACGGCCGTCGACGAGGTAGCAGACGGTGTCGGCCTGCTCCAGCAGGACGGGGGAGGTCGAGGTGAGGGCGGTGGTGCGCCCGGTCCGCGCCCGACGCAGCCCCGCGGCCATGGCGGCCTCGGTGTGGGCGTCCACGGCGGAGGTAGGCTCGACCAGCAGGAGCACCTCCGGGTCCGCCAGCAGGGCACGGACCAGCCGCAGCCGCTGGCGCTGGCCGCCGGAGAGGTTGCTGCCCTGGGCCTGGACCATGGTGTCCAGGCCATCGGGCAGTGCCTGCACGATGTCCTCCGCCGCGGCATCTTTGACGGCCTGGGCGATGGACGGGCCGGTGTGCTCCGACCGGCCGTCGACGACGGTGCGCAGCGTGCCGGAGAAGAAGTCGGCGTCGTTGTCCGCCACTACGATCCGCCTGCGGATCTCGGCCAGGGGGACCTCGGCGAGCGGCACGCCGCCCCAGGTCGCAGCGGATGCGCTGTACCGGCCGAGCCGGTCGACCACGGCCGCGGAATCGGCCGGGCGAGCGCTCACGATCGCGGTCAGCCGGCCCGGGACCAGTTCCACACCGGTGTCGGCGTCGTACAGTGCTGATGGCTCGTCATGGGTCGGCCGGAGTGTTGCGGCGTCTTCGAAGGCGGGCTTCAGGTCGAGCATCCGGACCACCCGTCGAGCGGCCACCAGACCCCTGGTCAGGTCGTATCCGCCCTCGATGAAATTGGAGACCGGTACCACCAGGACGGCGACGTAGCCGTAGACGGCGACCAGCGTGCCGATGGTGATGGTGCCCTCGGCTGCCATCCGGGCGGCCATCCAGGTCACCAACGCCAGGAAGAGGGCGGGCAGGCCGACCGAGAGAGCTTGGATCCAGCTGGTCACGGCGCCGACCCGGTAGCCCTCGGCCTGCAGGTCCTGCGATCCGCGCAGGTAGCGGCCGGCCAGCATCTCCTTACCGCCGATGCCGTTGAGGACGCGCATGCCGCCGACGATGTCCCCGAGCCGGGCGGTCAGCGCCCCCTGCTGCTCGCGGTACTTGGACTCCGCGCCCTGGAGGCGTTCCAGCAGCGGCCCGACCACGACCGCGAGCAACGGCACCCCCAGCAGGACCACGAGGGCGAGCGGGACGGAGACCGACAGCAGCAGCGCGGCCGCCACCAGGTACGCGACGACAGCGCCGACGCCCGGGCCGGTGATCGTCAGTGTCTGGCTCATCTGCGCGACATCGCCCACACCGATGCTGGCGACCTCGCCGGCCGTCACCTTTCGGGGCAGTTCGGCACCCAGCCGAGCGGAGTGCGCGACCACGACCTTGATGGTCCGGAAGGTCGCGTCCATCCGGACCCGCGTCATGATGCGGTGGCGCATGATGCCGAGCCATGCGTTGAGAAGCGCGGCTCCGACCAGTGCGGCCACCCAGCCGACCAGGACACCGGTCTTCCCCTGCTGGAGCCCGTCGTCGATCGCACGCTGCATGAGGTACGGCGGCAGCAGGAGGCAGACCATCCAGAGGGTGCCGATCACCGCACCACCCGTCACCCGTCGGCGCTGACTCATGGTCAGCCACCACAAGTAACGCGCAGCACTTCGGTGATCCGGGGTTCCCGGGTCGGCATACGAATCCGTCATGAGTGAAACCCTAACCGTCTTTCCTGGGCCTTATCCAGATTTTCCTTCCACCTCCCGAGCGCCTGTGGCTATAGTCACCACGGACAGGAGGTGGTCATCATGAAGAAGCAGCTTCGGGGAATCTGCGCAGGCTTCTAGAACCGGCTCGCCCAAGCCCCGGGATGCCGAAGTGCGGGGGGAAGGAGCACTTCTCCCCGCATTCTGCTGCCCTTCAGGAAATTCGCAAAGGATTATCCAGAGAAACTTCCGCCAGGGAGTTCTCGAACCCCTTGGACATATTGATCAGACCAGCTTCGATCGACGCCGCGAGAACGGCTGGGAGATTTCCGTCGAGATAATTACGGCTCGCGCCCACTCCGATGAGGATTCCCTTTCCTGTGGCCACCGCCAGGTGGAAGTTCGGCCCTGACCGCTGGGTGGACGGACGCCACTCGATCCCGGTGCGCAGGGAGGACCCGGCGGCCGGCTCGGCGTCTACATCGCCGAGGAAGTTGTAGTGCTTGGCGAAGGCGGTGGGGTCCGTCTCCGGCAGGCCGGCCTCCGAGAGGCTCTCCTTCAGCGCATCGACGTCGTAGCAGCCGTTCATGTACGCCGTCATGGACTGGACGTAGCAGGCCCGCAGATACTCCAACGGGTGGGCCTCCTCCTCGACCGTGATGGTCACCGGGACGAACTGGTTGAGCGAGCTGACCAGCGGAATCCAACGGGTGGTGAGCCGGTTGGCGGCCATCAGCGCGAAGGTCATCCGCTCGGTGCGCTTGAGCCGGGACAGCGCGAGCGCGCCGACACCGAGCACCACCGACTGGACCGAGATCTTCAGCCGGTCGGAGAGCTCCTGCGCGGCGGTCAGTCCCTCCAGGCTGTAGAGCGACGCCCGGCGCCGCTCACTGGCGTCCTCCGGATCCCGGTCGGCCGGGACGAGCCGGCTCCAGGCCTCGGTCCAGTGCCGGACGCTCCGGGTGCCCGGTTCCTCCTGCTGCTCCTGCGCCATTTCCAGCGGCTGCACCACCGGCCCGAGCGCCCCGCCCTCCAGGAGGACACCGAGTTGCTCCTCCAGCACCCGCAGCGCACCGTTGTCGGCCGCCACGTGGTGGATCACGGTGACCAGGTGGAGCGCATCCCCCTGGTGAGTGGTGACGAACGCGCGCCACGGCAACCCGGTCTCGATGTCGATCGGCTCGGCGGCCGCCTCGGCACCCAGCCGGAGGGCCGCCGCGAAGCTGTCCTCGGCCAGCTCCAGCGCAGCCACCCGGGACGGGCGGTACGGGTGGACCGTCTGGGTCGGCATCGGGCCGCTCAGGTCGTAGGTGGTCCGCAGCGACTCGTGATTCGCCACCAACTGAAGCCAAGCGTCCATGACTTGGGCCGCGCCGATACCGAACGGCACCTCCCAGACACTGACCAGATTGGCGACCGCCCGATGGTCGGGTCCGTGTGTCTCCAGCGAACGCAGGACCGACAGCTGACCGTAGGTCACCGCCCCCGTCCGGAGCTCGCTCACAGCCGGGCCGCCCTGACGGCGAACTGACCGAGCATGGTCTGCTGGATCTGCGTCGTGCCCTCGATGATCTCCATCACCTTGGCGTCCCGGTAGTGACGCTGAACGGACGTCTCCGCCCCGATGCCCTGCGCACCGTGGATCTGCACCGCGTCGGCGGCCGCCTTGACGGCGATCGTCGACGTCCGGTACTTCGCCAGCAGGGTGTGGTTGACGGACTCCGTCTCCCCCCGCTCCTTGCTCACCCCTGCGTGGTAACAAAGCAGCCGGGCCGTGATGGTGTCGGTGAGCATGTCGGCCAGCAGCTGCTGGACCAGCTGGTGGTTGCGGATCTCGGTGCCGTACTGGGTGCGGCGGCCGGCGTACTCCGTCGAGGCCTCCAGGCAAGTCTGGGCCAGACCGACCGAGCCCCAGGCGGTGCTGTAGCGGCCGAGATCGAGGGCGCTGGAGGCGACGAAGGTGAGGCCGAGGCCGGGACGCCCGACCAGGTTGGCGGCGGGGATCCGGCAGTCGTCGAAGGTGATCCGGCCGAGCATCGAGCCGCGCAGGCCGAGCAGGCCGTCGAGCGGCTCCACCGTCAGGCCGGGGGTGTCCCGCTCCACCAGGAAGGCCGTGTGCTGCCCCTCGAACTTGGCGAAGACGAGGAAGAGGTCCGCGATCTGCGCGAAGCTGATCCACTTCTTGGTGCCGCTGAGGACGATGCCCGTGCCGTCGACCGTGGCCGTGGTCTCGACCGCGGCGGCGTCGCTGCCGACCTCCGGCTCGGTCAGGGCGAAGGCCGCCAGTGTGCGGCCCGAGGTGATCCGGGGGAGCCACTGCTGCTTCTGCTCCTCCGTTCCCCACTTGTGGATCGAGTGGGCGACCATGTCGTCCACGGCCACGAAGTTGCGGATCGACTGGCAGCCGCGGCCCAATTCCTCGGTGAGCAGCCCGTATTCGATCCAGTCCATGCCGAGGCCGCCGAACTCCTCAGGGATCAGCGCACCGAGGTAGCCCTGCCCGGCGAGGTCGGCGACGACCTCCCGGGAGATCGACTGCTCGCGGTCGAAGCGGTCCGCCTGCGGCACCAGGGAGCGGTCGGCGAAGGCTCGGAACTCGGCATGGCGCCCGGCCTGCTGCGGGGAGAGGTGACTGAGTATCAACGGAATCCTTGCGAAAGTGGGGGGCGGGCGGGCGCGGAGCTCCGGTGGGAGCGACGGCAGCCGGCCCGGGAGCAGCGGGCTCAGCCGGCGGTGGCAGCGGCAGCGAGAGCCGGTCCGGCGCCGGAGGCGGTGTACCGCTCGCGGCCGGTCAGGTTCACGAGTACGACCTTGTCCGGGGTGATCCGGCGGGCCGCGGCCTCGTTGCGCAGCGCGGCGATGGTCGCGGCCGAGGAGTGGCAGACGTCCAGCCCCTCCAGCTCGCGGAGCATCGTACGGGCCTGGACCAGCTCGTCCTGGCTCACCGAGACGATGGCGCCGCCGCTCTCGGCGGCGATGTCCCGCATGTAGGGGTACGTGGCCCGGCCGTCGCCGAGCAGGATCGCGCGGGCCAGTCCGGTGGGGCGCTCGATGACGTCGTCCTCGGTCAGCTCGGCCCGTCCCTCGCTCCAGGCCGCGGCCATGGGCGCGCAGGTGTCCTGTTGGACCATCAGGAGGCGCGGCGCGGAGGTGAGCCGGCCGCAGGCGAGGTACTCTGCCACGCCCTTGCGCACGGCCATCATCCCCATGCCGCTGCTGATGGCCTGGACGACGACGTCGGGCTTGTCGTCCATGGCGTCGAACGCTTCCAGGTAGGTGAGCTTCAGGCCCTCGCGCCGGGCCCAGTTGAAGAACCCGCCCTCCCAGACCAGGCCGTTGCGGGCTGCGAACTCCCTGGCCGCCTGGGTGGCCTGCGCATAGTTGTCGTCCACCACGGTGAGGGACACCCGGTCACCGGTCTCGATGTCGTGGTCGCCGGTGAAGTCGCGGCCGCAGAAGAAGTGGGCCCGCATCGAGGGGTCGCGCTGCACGGCGCGCGCCAGGGCGGTGGAGCTGTTTCCGGTGCTGGAGGCGACGAACTCGTTGATCCCGAACTGCCGGAACACCGCCAGGACCACGGAGGCCAGCCGGTCCTTGGTGGTCCCGGTCGGCTGCTGGGACTCGTCCTTCACCCAGAGGCGGGGCAGACCGATGGCCGCTCCGAGGTGCGGGGCCGGCCGGCAGGGGGTCCGCAGACTGATGTCGGCGTCGAGGAAGTGCTCGGATTCGACGGGGAGGAAGTCCAGGTAGGCCAGCTCGGGCCGGCCGCTGTCACGCTCGGTGGCGTGCTCCAGGTTGATCCTGGGATCGAGGGCACCCGAACACCGGGGACATCGGAGCCTGAATTCCGGATCGGACTCCCAGCCGCAATCGATACAGGACAGACGGTACTTGGGTGATGCCTCGGATTTTTCACGGTGGTTGACGACCGACATTTTTCCTTCCCCCACAGAAGGTCCCGGAGAATGAACCGACTGGCCCGAATCTGTGTCGGAGCCGCAATGCCAGCACATCTGCATACGACCGGGTTGACTGTACATGGACTGCCTGGCGGTAGATCGAAAGCATTCTTCCGAACGGTCTTCGCGGAATCCGGCCCGGGCCCGGTAACAGGAATCCCGGCCCGCGCGGCGGCCGTGGCTCCACGGCGCGGCCGCTCAGGCCAGCGCCTCGAACCGGCCCCCCATGAGGGCGCGCGACTTGAAGCCGTTGGGCCCGCAGGGCACGTCGCCGACGACGGTCGTGCGGTGCACGATCCGCTCCTCCTCGAACATCAGCCCGTCCACCGGCCCGGCATGGGCCACGGCACGGTTGTCCCACATGACCAGCATGTCCTGCTCCCAGCGGACCCGGGCGTGGATCTCGTCACGCCCGGCGAGCTCGTCGAGGAGGAAGTCGAGCAGGGCTGCGCTCTCCCGTGGCTTGAGACCGCGGATGGCCTGGAGGAAGACGGCACTGACGAGCAGGCTGCGCGCACCCGTCTCGGGGTGCACCTGAACCAGCGGATGGACGGCCGCGAAGGGGCCGGCCGGCTTGCCGTCGAACCGGGTCGGCGCCGACGGAGCGTGCCGGGAGTGTATTGCCTGCAAGGTGTCGAGGTATCCCCGGAGGGATGGCGACAGCCCCTCGTAGAGCGCTTCCAGATTGGCGAAGAGAGTATCGCCTCCAGCCGGCGGGATTTCAACACCCCGCAGAATGGTGATGGCGTTGGGATTGACCACGAAAGTGCTGTCGACGTGCCATTCGGTCCGCAGGCGCCGCAGCGTCCGCTCCTTCAGGGGATGGCTGAGGCCTGCCTCGGCCTCGATGAGCGCCTTCCGCTCCTCGGACAGCGCGGTCCGCAGCACGGCCGGGTTCTCGGGAAGGCCGTTCACGATGGGGTGCGCTGCGGTGGCTCCGCCGAAAGCATTGGTGAGTTCGACGTGCCGCTCATCATCCATCGGCTGATTCCGGAAAACAAGGACCTTGTGGCGCAGCAGGGCTTCGCGAAGGCGGGCGACGACAGCCGGAGACAGGTCCGAGGCGAGGTCGGCGCCTTCCACTTCCGCGCCCGTTATTGGCGTGAGAGGCCGAATCCTGATTTCTAACACCACTACCCCCGTGAACTGTGACAGTGCGATGAAACTTCGAGCACCCTACCCCAGGGTAGGTGCGACCTGTCGAGCCCCGACCTGCGCGAACTCTGCGGCAGGACAAGCAGTTTCAGCCACGCAACGGACGTTGGCTCGAATCATACTTGCCTCGGGCCGCGCAGCCCTGACTTCCTCCCCGCCGCGAAAGAGAGTGACTCGGACAGGCGCATCCGCCGCCCCAGAAAAGGTCTTGACGCTGCCTCACCTGCGTCATAGGGTCAAATGCCTGATAGGGCTTGACAAATAAGAGACCTGGGAACAAGAAATGTCGAACGAGCAGCCCGGCGGCTTGATGTCGGTGATTTCCGAAGTATTCGCTCCGCTTGAAGTCACGTTGGAGAGCACTTTCGACGACCTCGGAGCCACCTCCGTGTCACTGCTCCGCTTGATGGTCTCGATCCAGAGCGCGTTCGACGTCGATCTCGACGTCGTCGACATGTTCACCGTGGCCAACGTCGGCGAACTGGTCGAGCTCGTCGAGGAGCGGATTCCCGCTTCGAAGTAGTTCCGGTACGCACGGACCCGAGCGATCTCGTCGCTCGCCTCGGGGCTGGCTGCCACCGCCGGGGGACCGAGTCCGTCCCCGCCGTTCCGACCCCGAGGCCCTCGCAGACGGCCGAAGTCCCGTGCATGCGCGCCCGCCGGCATTCCGGCCCGAGGCCGAGCGCCCCCGACCGGGACAGTCTGCCGCATCCGACTTCACCAGTGGACACCCGGGTCTGGTCGCACCGACCCCGACAGCCCGTTGACCGCCCGCGCGGACCGCACCGGACCGTCCGCCCGAGGACCAGTGCAACCACTGTCCCACCGCCGAAAGAGACATCGTGACCGCGTACCCAGCCGCGAAGTACTTCCTGTCGAGCTACATCTCCCCGCCCGGCGGCCTGTCCGTGATAGCACCGCGCCATGACCAGAACATCGCACTCTGGCGCAGTCACGACTCGCGGGTCGAACTGGTCAGGGTCTGGGAGCTCGAGCGCTTCAGCGGGCAGAAGCACCACTTCTGGCCACTGTTCACCGTCGACCGGTACACCAAGGTCCTGAACGAGCTGCTTGCGGCCGAGGGACTCTCCCTGGACGACGTGAGCCTGTCCTGGGGCACCCCCGGTCTGCCGCACCACGCCGACATCAAGGTGCCGGCGGGCGCCGAGGACTTCCCGATCCACAGCCTCGCCCACCTCTACAGCGGACTGCTGCTCGACTCCGAGGCCTTCCGCAACGAGACGATCATCGGACTGGCCCTGGACGGCCGACCCGACTTCGGCCTCGACCAGACGGGCAAGAAGCACTGGTACACCGGCTGCGTGTCCAACAGGGGCGACGTCGAGTTCGCCCCGGTCGAGTCGCCGGCCCCCATCTACGACGCTGCTTCCTCGGAGTTCGGCAAGGAGCCGGGCACCCTGATGGCCCTGGCTTCGGCCTGCCCCACGGAGATCGCCTTCGACACCGAGGCGGCGGTGCGGGAGCTGGAGCTGTTCGGCGGCCGGCGGGTGCCGCTGGTCGACACGCTCCCCTTCGTCCAGGCCGTGATCCGCGCGGCCGAGTCGCAGCTGCCCGCCATGGAGCTGGACAGCCGCTTCAGCGAGCAGGAGCACCTGCAGTCCGCGGTCATGAAGACCGTCCAGACGGCCTGCGAGCTCATCATGGTGCGCAACGTCGACCGGCTCCTCGAGTCGTCCGGGGTGGACCCGACCCAGGCGTACCTCTCCATGAGCGGGGGCTTCGCCCTCAACTGTCCGACCAACTCCTTCCTCCTGCGCCGCTACGGGTTCAAGGGCCTGCTCACTCCGCCGAGCGCGAACGACTCCGGCCAGTCGCTCGGGATCGGCCTCCTCGGCCTGCTCGGGGAGGGCCTGCTCCCGGACGGCGGCTTCCGGCTCGAATCCGCCTACCACGGCGCCGAGCTGACCGATGTCGAGAGCGCGCTGCGGCACTTCGCGGACTTCATCGAGGACGTCCAGGACTTCTCCGAGGCCCGGTTCGTGGAGGACCTCTCCGCCGGACCGGTGGTGTGGGCGGACGGAGCGGCCGAGATCGGCCCGCGTGCGCTGGGCCACCGGAGCATCCTCGCGGATCCCCGCTCGCCCCGGTCGAAGGAGCTGCTCAACGACTGGAAGAGCAGGCAGTGGTGGCGCCCCGTCGCCCCGATCGTCCTGGAGGAGTACAGCGGCGAGTGGTTCGAGGACCCCTGGCCCTCGCCCTACATGCTCGAGACGGCGTACGTGGTCGAGTCCAAGCGCAAACTGGTCCCGGCCATCCTCCACCTCGACGATTCGGCCCGCCGCCAGACCCTGTCCACCGGGACCAACCCCCTGCTCCACCGGGCGATCGAGGCGTTCCGGCAGGCCACAGGCGTGCCGATGGTTTGCAACACCTCGCTGAACGACAAGGGCGAGCCGGTGGTGGACACGGCGGCGCAGGCCCTGAACTTCGCCATCCGCAAGGGCGCCGCCGTCGCCTACATCGCGGGCCGCCGCGTCGCCCTGCGCACGGAGGCCGAGGGCCGGCCCCCGGTTCCCACCCGCCGGCACGAACGCCGCGAGGACCTGTTCGCGGGCCAGGAGGAGGACCGCGACGCGATCTGGGCCTCCTGGGTCGAGTCGGGCTACACCACTTCGGCCATGGTGCTGATGTCCCGCTCCCCCGAGCTGCGCGACCAGTCACTGGCGAAGCCCGCCGTGGTCAACCAGCTGGCCGAGGTCGCGAGCGCCCGGGACGCGAGCGGCACACTCGCCCTCGCCGCGGCGAAGCACGCCAGGATGTTCGGACCGGCCGCCGTCTTCGACATCGAATCCGCGGAGGGATCGGTGTTCTGAGGCGGCATCGGTGCACGGCGCCCGGGGCGGCCCGTTCGACAGCGGGTCCGCCCCGGCGCACGAGACAGATGTCACCTTGCACATCGCCGAGTTACGCAGTTTTCCCTGGTCCGAAGGTCGTGGAAGACCTAGGATCACAGTTGAGGAGCCCTGGACCGGTCATTCGACCCGCTCTCCGCGCCTGCCGATGGACCGATCTGTCGTCAGACCACTTCGGACAGGCGGCCTCCGGCACGCGTCCCGCTCTCCGACACACCAGCCTTCAGCCTGACGACGGCCCCGTGCTGTCATGACGGGCTTTGTTTCAGCAGTACGGGGGATCAACACAGTGAACACGGGATCGCTCTGGGCGCAGACCTCTGACGTGACCCACATGGGTGAGGAGTACAGGGCCGCGCACCCCTCGCACACGGTCGTGACCGAGCGGATCGCGGCGCTGCACCCGGAGGCGCCGTTCGAGATGCTCGACTGCGGTGTCATCTCCGGAGTCACCTACCTCCACCTGCTGACGGCGGGCCTGAAGGTGGACTACACCGGCATCGACATCGGCGAGGCCGCCATCACCGACTGCCGCAGGCTGTACCCCGAGGCGCGGTGGCAGCAGATGAACATCACGGACCTCGCCTTCCGCGACGGCTCGTTCGACGTGGTGAACTGCCGTCACGTGCTCGAGCACCTCCCGTACTACGAGACCGCCGTCCGCGAGCTGTTCCGGGTCGCCCGCCGCACCGTGGTGATCTGCATGTTCCAGGTGCCGCAGGAGTCCGAGGTACTGCTGCGGCGGGAGACCGCCAACGGCTACATCTGGCTCAACCGCTACGCCGCCGGCCCGTTCGAGGCGCTGCTGCACTCCCTCTCGGAGTCCGTCGAGGTCATCGACGTCCCCGCCGACCACCGCCGGAACCAGATCTACCTCTGCACCAAGCGCTCCGCGTAGCCGTGGCCCGCTCCAGCAGGACGGATGACGTACGTCCTCCCCCGAACTCCTCAAGGCATCCCTCATGACACTCGCGCACCCCGCAACGCCCGTGCCCGATCCCGAAGCCGGCGGGCGCCCCGCCGGGCTGCCCGCCCCCCCCGACCTTCCCCCGGCCCCCGCCCCCCCCCCCCGGCCCCCCCACCGGGCCCGGTCCGTCCCCTTC